>JAAYOM010000094.1 GCA_012520315.1 Bacillota bacterium
ATCTTCAAACTTAGCAATATGGTCTCGGGAGGTTTTGGGGAAAAAGGTAGTGATTGACCAAACTGAACATTGATAAGCTTCCTGCAGAGCTTTCGCAAGTAGTATTAGCCCACCTTCGTCCGCGCCTGGATAAATAAATACCCTATTTGCATGACTGGTCTCAATCCGCCGCTTGAGATTCGACTGCTCCAACTGGTGGGGTCCAAAAGGGTGAGCGTCTTCTTGAGTAAAGGACAATATGTCTAAGACATCTTCGTGGAGCAATTGCAGGGCTCTCAAATTAACGCTATGGTTGCGGGAACGTGCTTCGAAATAGGTCTTCCTCACAGAAAGGGGAATACTACGCTCTAGTTCCCAAAACAGACTTAGCTCTTCTGGGCTGATTATACTCTGTTGTTTCTTGGCCCAAAGCACAGAATAGCGGTTCATCTCCTCCCAATACTGGGCGGTCAGATCGTCATACACAGTGATGGATGTGCGCATAATCACCCCCAATCTCTCCATTTTATTATGCCACTCACACCCTTGGCTGCAGCATGCGCAGCAAGAATCGCCTTTTGTGCAGCGGGCATCTTAATTCTGCCCCTAGCCCAAACTTCGCAGAGATCCAAACAGATTCTTGGTCGCGGTTCATCTGGATACTTTTGCTCAATTTGCCAGAGGATCTCTTTTCCCCGCTCTAACGCCCACATCACAATGGATCTGCGGTTCTGAAGTTCCAGCAAAGTGCACAGTTCCTGCAGGCAGACACTGTCGCGGGAAAACAGAAGCTTGCTGTTCCTCTTGATCCTAGCTACTACGTCCGAGTACATGCTTGCCTCGCCGACTTTCTACTCGAGCCATGCGGTATCAATGGCCTTCTCCCACCCTCAATACCACATTATACCATTTGCAGTGGAACCCTTCTTCCCGCACCTAGTCCACATTGTTCACATTGGGTGTCCCTAGCCACATTTGACAGCTCTGCGCTCGTCACTCAAGCGACGGGAGATGAACGCTAGTAGAAGGAAAAAAGCCCACAAGCAGGGAAGCTAGTGTGAGTAAAACCGTGCCAAGCACTAAAGAGACCGAACGGTAATAAGCTGGTCTACTAGAATCGCAGAAGGTGACAGGAATGAAGAGATCGTTTTTGATTATTTTAAGTTCGGCGCTGGTGATCACGATCATGACCTATCTGATTGGCGGGAGCAGCCTCTTGACAGAGGGTTTCAGAGTCTCGCTAAACACTGCCCTCCAGTCTGCACTCATGCTGGTGGCATCCTTTTTGGTCATCGGTCAAATCCAAGTGCTGCTTTCTAAAGAAGTGCTTGATCAATGGCTGCAGAGATTCAGCGGGATCAAAGGAGTGGTAATGAGCGCTTTGGCCGGCGGACTGTTCCCTGGGGGACCGTATATTTACTATCCGTTCGTTGTCAGCTTTAAGGGCAAGGACATACCCTTTTACATCATCATCTCGTTTTTATACGGGAAAATGGTTTTTGATGTCACCCGCATTCCTATGGAAATAAGCTTGGTTAGCCCGACCGTGGCCTTAGTGAGAAACATCATCACCTTTCCCATTCCCATTATTGTCGGACTGATTGCAGAGCGTTACTTGGCAAATCGAACCATGGATAGTTTTCTCGAAGAAATAGGTGACGCAGATGGCTCAAACCACGATAATTCTTAGTGCCTTAGCGCTTGCGCTCACGCTGGTCAATGCCAAAACAACTGGCAAACATCTAGAAGGGCTGCGAGTAGGCTTTAGACAACTCGCCCAAACAGCCCCCCTGATCCTCGGTGCATTTATTTTAGCGGGGATGATTGAGGTTCTTGTGCCTGCGGAATTTGTGCAAAACTGGCTTTCAGCAGAAGCAGGAATCAGGGGCATCTTGCTGGGTTCTTTCGGCGGAATGCTTCTGGCTATGGGTCCCTACGCTGCCTTTCCCATCATCGGTTCCATCCTGGCTTCAGGTGCAGGCTTGGGTACAACAATAGCCCTGATCACTAGCTGGTGCATTCTGGGAATGATTAAGGCACCCTTTGAAACAGCGTTTTTTGGACCTAAGTTTTTCATCTACAAAACACTGTGCAGCATACCTTTTTGTATCGTTGCTGGTTTAGTAGGGCATCTAGTGGAAATGGTGGTTCTGTAGTTAGAGATCAACGAGGAGAAAAGGAGCAACGACATGAACAGAAAGAGACTAATTATCTGGCTTCTTTTGATTGGCATCGCCATCAGCGGCTGCAGCGTAAGTCGCAGTCATAGTAAATCTGTTAATAAGATCCACGGCTCATCCTCAAGCTGGACGGGGGAAAAAAGGACAGAGCTGGAACTCGAAGCAGGTCAGACAGTGACTTTCCAATTCCAGTCAAAACTGGACAGCGGAGAGTTA
>JAAYOM010000095.1 GCA_012520315.1 Bacillota bacterium
CTAAGGCTCCGCGCTGTAGGCGAGCATCCCCGGGCAGCTGATACGGTAGGCGTGAACGTCTATCGCATGCGCTACTTGGCAGTGGCTGTAAGCGGCGCACTGGCAGGTCTTGGCGGCACCTACCTGTCTATTGCCCACCTCAGCCGGTTTAGTGAGGGTATGACAGCAGGGCGCGGTTTTATTGCCCTGGCGGCTGTAATTTTTGGCAAGTGGACTCCTCTTGGGGCATTGGGCGCCTGCCTTTTCTTCGGTTACGCTGACGCCCTGCAAATGCGCCTGCAGGATATAGGAGTGCCCACGCAGTTTATGAACATGCTCCCTTATGTCTTGACTATGGTTGCCCTCGCTGGGTTTATTGGCAGGTCGGTGGGGCCGAAGGCGGCAGGAGAGCCATACATCAAAGGTTAGATAGTGAGGTAACACATGTAGATGAAGAATCTGAAGAAGTTTATATCATATTACAAACCAGAGCGGCGCCTCTTTTTCATGGACATGGCGGCCGCAGGTTTAGTAGCTGCATTAGATTTGTTGTTCCCGATTATTACCAGGACATTTATGAACCGGTACATTCCCAATCGCAACATGCAGGCCATTCTCATTTGGGCCGGCGCTTTGGTTGTTCTGTACCTTCTCCGCATGCTGTGCCAATACTTTGTCAACTATTATGGCCATGTAGTGGGCGTAAACATGGAGTATCAAATGCGCCAGGATCTCTTTTCCCATCTGCAAACTTTGGATTTCCGCTTTTTTGATGACACTAAAGTGGGCCATTTGATGAGCAGAATTGTCAATGATCTTCGGGAAATATCCGAACTTGCCCACCATGGGCCGGAAGATCTTTTTATTGCAACACTGATGTTGATCGGGTCATTTTTGTACTTGATGACGATCAGCCTGCCGCTGACTTTGCTTACCTACACTTTGATTCCGATCATTCTGTGGTTTGCCTATACCAGGCGTACCGCTATGAACATTGCTTTTGCTGAGGAACGGAAAAAAATAGCGGATGTTAATGCTGATGTGGAAAACAGCCTGGCAGGGATTCGGGTTGCCCAGAGCTTTGTGAACGAAGAGTATGAGGAGAGGCGGTTTACCCGCGCTAACACAGCCTTTAAGAGATCCCGCTACAAGGCGTTCAAAGCAATGGCCATCTATTCATCGGGTTTGGGTTTCTTTACCGATCTGCTCAATGTGACTGTGCTTGTCGCAGGTTCTCTGTTTATGTATTTTGGCCACATTAATCTCGCAGATCTCACAGCCTACTTGCTGTTTGTTGGCTTTTTCCTCCAGCCGATCCGCAGACTGATCTCCTTTACCCAGCAGTATCAGCAGGGAATGTCGGGTTTTAGCCGCTTCGTAGAGTTAATGGAGGTCTCACCTTCGGTGACCGATAAGCCGGATGCCTACGAGTTGCCGCCTGTTAAGGGAAATATTGAACTGAGGAATGTCTCCTTTCAATACACGCAGCATGCGGAAGTATTGCAGGAAGTTTCTTTAGAAATTCCGGCCGGAAGCACTACAGCTTTTGTGGGACCCTCCGGCGGCGGAAAAACCACACTCTGTCATTTGATCCCCCGCTTCTATGATGTGACAGAAGGGGCCATCTTCATTGACGGACACGATATCCGAGACGTCACCCTGGCCTCTTTGCGCAGGCAAATAGGCTTTGTTCAGCAGGATGTGTTTCTATTTACAGGAACTATCCGTGAAAATATCCTCTACGGTCAGCCTGCTGCCTCCGAGGAAGAAATGATTGAAGCGGCCAAAAAGGCGCAGATTCATGATTTTATCCTCTCTTTGCCAGACGGTTACGACACTTATGTGGGAGAGCGAGGCATTAAACTCTCCGGCGGTCAGAAGCAAAGGATCTCCATTGCCCGGGTGTTCTTGAAGAATCCGCCCATTTTGATTCTAGATGAAGCCACCTCGGCACTTGATACAGCAACTGAAATGGAAATCCAAGAGGCCCTGGCGGAGCTTGCCAGGGAGCGGACTACACTGATGATTGCCCATCGCCTGTCTACGGTTCGCCACGCAAACCAAATTGTTGTGTTAACAGAAGGGGAGATTCTCGAACAGGGAACTCACCAGGGACTGCTCGGCAAACAAGGGCTCTATGCCAGTTTACATGCCACCCAAGTAGAGGGCATTGTGTAGTAGATTCACCGAGAAACCGCAGGTAGCGGTTTCTTTTTCTTCAATTGCCAGTTATTTTTCTTGCTCTTTTTGGGTTGTTGGGAAGGAATAGTGGAGTAATTCGTAGAATAATAGGCAGCATCAAGAACAAAAAACAGAGGAGGAAAAAGCAGAGTGAAAAGAAGACTCAGTCTAGTGTTGGTTTTGGTTCTGATTTTCGGTCTTATTGGTGTTGTTGAAGCTGCCGCATTGCCCTTCAAGATTGGAGTGGTAACCGGTACCGTGTCACAGGGGGAAGAGGAATACCAAGCCGCGGTGAAAATGGTGGCCCGTTATCCTGGTTCCGTCGAACACGTGACCTATCCTGACAACTTCATGCAAGAGCAAGAAACTGTAATTGGCCAGATCCTGCAATTTGCCATGGATCCAGAAATTAAGGCTATCGTAGTGTGCCAGGCTGTTCCCGGTACCACTGCAGCTTTCAATACGATCCGTGACATGCGCGATGATATCGTACTCATCATGGGGCTTCCCCACGAAGATCCCGATATGATTGCCGGTGCAGTAGATTTTGCCATGGAGACAGACCAGATTCGCCGTGGTGCTAACATTGCCGAATTGGCCCATCGCATGGGTGCGAAGAAGATTCTCCATTACTCCTTCCCACGCCACATGTCCATGGAGCTTCTGGCTGTAAGGTACAACAACATGAAGGAAGAAGCAGAAAAATTAGGTCTTGAAGTGATTGACGTTACCGCTCCAGACCCAATGGGCGACGCAGGTATCCCAGGAACCCAGCAGTTTATCCTGGAAGATATTCCTCGCCAAGCTGAACTCCACGGTGAAGACATTGCCTTCTTCGGCACGAACTGTGCTATGATGGAGCCTGCTATCAGGGCATCCATGGAAGCTGGCATCATCTTCCCAGAGCAATGCTGCCCGAGTCCTTTCCATGGCTATCCAGGTGCCTTGGGAATTGAGATCTCTGAAGATCGCAAGGGTGATGTAGATTATATTCTCGAGCAAATCAGTGCAAAGGTAGCCGAGCAAGGTAACTCTGGCCGTATGGCAACCTGGGTTGCTCCGATTAATATGATCTTCGTTGAAGCAGGTGTTGAACTCGCTATCCAGAGCATCCAACACGGCTTAGATCTGTCGGATCAAGCTGCTGTAGAAGAGGCTGTATATGAAGCAACCGGCATTCGGATTTCGCTTAACCGTTACAAAGACGATGCCAACTTCTACCTAGTCATTGCAGATTCGATAATTTTCTAAGATACACTTCATTTATGCATAGTAATGCGGAGCTCTCGCCCTCTCCGAGGGCGGGACTCCGCACTTTTCTTGGTGGTAGAAAGTGGGAGGTGTGGATATGAGTGTTCCTGTGCTGGAGATGAAGAACATCTCCAAGTCCTTTTATGGTACTCAAGTCTTAAAAAATATCGACCTCAGAGTAGCTAAAGGGGAGATTCACTGCCTAGTAGGGGAAAACGGTGCAGGCAAATCAACCCTGATGAATATTCTGTTTGGTATGTCTGTCATTACTAACACAGGAGGTTATGACGGACAGATCTTGATTAATGGTGAACATGTGGCATTCAACTCACCGAAGGCGGCCATTGAGGCCGGGATTGGCATGGTTCACCAAGAGTTTATGTTGCTGCCAGGTTTTACTGTAACTGAAAATATTAAGCTAAACAGGGAAGATACCAAGCCTAATCTGTTCAGTAAGATTTTTGGCAAGAAGCTGGAAACCCTCGATCGCAAAAAGATGTCCGCGGATGCCAGAACTGCCTTGGATAAGCTGGGCATGAACATTGAGGAATGGGTTACTGTCGAAGGCTTGCCCGTCGGCTACCTGCAGTTTGTGGAAATTGCCAGGGAAATCGACAAAGAGGGTCTGCAATTACTGGTCCTTGATGAACCTACAGCCGTTTTAACTGAAAGCGAAGCCGAGCAGTTCCTGGAGGTAATCCGGAGGCTGGCGGATACTGGCATTAGTATTCTTTTTATTACCCATCGCCTTGATGAAGTAATGGCGGTGGCAGACAATATCACTATTTTAAAAGACGGCGAACTGGTTCGTTCGGGACCGACCGAGAGCTTTACCATCGCGCAAATTGCTGAGCTCATGGTAGGGCGGAGGATTGACACCTCGGCTCGCATTGGCGGCGAGAGACCTAAAGCAGCGACAGAGAAGGTACTGGAGATTCGGGACTTGCACGTAGATATGCCCGGTGAGCGTTTACGCGGGATCGACTTGGATGTCTACAAGGGAGAGATTCTCGGCATCGGCGGTTTGGCAGGCCACGGAAAGATCGCTCTGGCCAATGGTATTATGGGTCTTTACCAGAGTGTGGGCCAAGTGCGTTATGAAGGAACCGATTTGCCCCTCAACTCTCCGAGGGAAGCCTTGAACCGTGGATTAGCCTTTGTTTCTGAAGATCGCCGCGGCGTTGGTCTGGTCTTGGAAGACACTATAGCCAACAACATCGTGTTAACAAGTATGCAGGTACAGGACAAATTTTTGAAACCTGGCCCTCTTAAACTGAAGGATCAGAAAAAGATCACTCAGCATGCTTTAGAGTCGATTGAGCGTTTTGACATTCGCTGCACTGGTCCTGATCAAATCGTACGGAGACTCAGTGGAGGAAACCAGCAAAAGGTCTGTATTGCCAGGGCCTTTACGCAGAATCCGAAATTGTTCTTTGTGTCAGAACCGACCCGCGGCATTGACGTTGGCGCCAAGGCCCGGGTGCTGGAGCTCATTGTGGAGCTCAACCGGATGGGGGCAACCGTGGTAATTACCTCCAGTGAGCTCGCTGAACTGCGCAGCATCAGCGATCGCATTGCAATTATCTACGAAGGTAAGCTATCAGGTGTCTTGGCACCTGATGCTCCCGACTTAGAGTACGGTTTATTGATGGCAGGAAAATCTTTGGAGGAGGTGGGAGTCAGTGAAGGAACGGCTAATTAAAGTCTATCAAGGTTTTGGCCTCCCCCGTCTGATCATCTCTGCCTTCCTGCTGGTCTTGATTTTGGTGGCGGCAGGTACCGAACTGAGTGTGGCTGGCTTGCTCAGCGACTCTTTGGTGAGAATTGGACAGAATGGTATTTATGTCCTGGCCATGGTACCGTCCATTCAAGCCGGGGTTGGCTTGAACTTTGGCCTGCCTGTTGGTGTTATCGCAGGCATGGTGGGAGTGCTAGTAGCCATGGAGAACTCCCTATTAGGTTTCGGAGGCTTTATCGTAGCACTTCTGGTGGCTATACCCCTTGGCATAATCGCCGGCTACTTGTACTCGCTTCTTCTAAACCGCGTGGTCGGACAGGAGATGATGGTAGGAACTTACGTCGGCTTCTCAGTTGTAGCTGGAATGTGTATTTTCTGGCTGATGGCGCCCTTTAAGAATCCCGCCTTGATTTGGCCTGTGGGCGGTCAAGGTTTGCGTGTCACCTTGACATTATCTGATACCTTTGGAGGGACTCTCAACAAGTTCTTGCCGTTTCAGATTTTCGGTCTTAGTATTCCCACCGGTCTTTTGCTGTTCTATGCATTCTTGGCTTTCCTGCTCTGGTTGTTCCTGAGGAGCAAGCCAGGTGTAGCTATGGAAGTGGTCGGGCGCAACCCCCGCTTTGCTGTTGCGGCGGGGTTGAATATTAACGCCTACCGCAGCTTGGGTGTCGTCCTTTCTACAGTCTTGGCAGCCATTGGTTATGTGGTATACGCCCAGAGTTTTGGCTTTGCCCAGCTGTACAATGGACCGTTAATGACTGCTTTCCCAGCAGTGGCTGCGGTTCTGATTGGCGGCGCTTCGACCAGTCAGGCAAAGGTGGTAAACGCCATTATTGGTGTGGTGTTGTTCCAGACTCTGCTGACGGTAGCTATGCCCGTAACTAACGTGCTCATCGAGGGCAACATTTCAGAGATTGCCCGCGTGATTGTAAGTAATGCTATGATCTTGTATGCCTTAACTCGAGTAACCGGAGGTGAACAGGCGTGAATCAAGTTAAGAAATTTGTCTCAAAGAATGCTGTACCGATACTGTTTGCCATCGTCTGTTTACTCGGTGTTTATTATGCCGAAATGCCCGGCCAATTCCTGCTGATGGAAATAGTAAAGAGGATGGCACGGAACTCTTTCTTGGTGCTTTCCCTGATTATCCCGGTTGTAGCGGGAATGGGTCTGAACTTTGGCATTGTGCTCGGCGCTTTAGCTGGGCAAATCGCTTTGATCCTTTCCACCCACTGGGAGTGGGCGGGCATCGGAGGTTTGGGTTTGACAGCACTATTGGCCACACCTTTGGCTGCGCTGTTCGGGTTTTTGGCCGGAATGGTTCTAAACAAGGCCAAAGGTCGGGAGATGATCACCGGCATGGTGATGGGCTTCTTTGCTAATGGTGTCTACCAGTTTATTTTCCTGTTTTTGGTCGGCACATTGATCCCCTTTGATAACCCCACTTTGCGGATCTCGACAAGTCCGGGGCTGAGAAACACTGTAAACCTGTCGCGGCTGCGGGGTGTTCTGGACAATGTCTGGACAGTGCAGTACGGGTTCACGAAAATTCCGATTGTGACCTTTATGGTTATTGCCTTGCTTGCGGTTGCGATTTGGGCATTTTTCAAAACCAAGCTTGGTCAGGACTTTAGAGCTGTTGGCCAGGATAGGCATATCGCTGGCGTAGCAGGAATTCAGACAGATCGCAACAGAATCTTGGCCATCGTTTTCTCCACAGTGTTGGCTGCCTGGGGGCAGATTATCTTCCTCCAGAATATCGGAACACTGAACACCTATAACAGTCATGAGCAGGTCGGCACCTTTGCGATTGCAGCACTGCTCATTGGGGGAGCCTCGGTGACAAGGGCCACCATTGGGCAGGCCTTGATGGGAACATTCCTGTTCCATCTGCTCTTCGTGGTCTCACCTTCTGCAGGCCAGGCCATCTTTGGCAGTGCCCAAGTAGGGGAGTATTTCAGAGTCTTCGTTGCCTATGGCATTATTGCCATCAGCCTTGCTTTGCACGCCTGGCGCAGCAAATCACTGAGCAAGGTGAGCATGGAAGAGGATGTAACGGCGTAAACTGGATTAGGTAATCCGCTCAAAACGAGAAAAAAGAAGGAACCTGTAAAGGTTCCTTCTTGGTTTACTGCCTAGTTTTCTTTATAGCGAAGCCACTTAACTACTTCTTTGAATGAAGCATTCTTGCCGTACATAAGCATGCCCACGCGGAAAAGCTTGGCGGCAAGTTGCATCAGCACTAAGGCTGTGATCAAAAGGAGGGTTCCTGAACTTAAGGTCTGCCAGAGGGGAACCCTGGTTAACCCGCCTCGCAGCATCATGATCACAGGGCTGGTAAATGGGAAAATGCTGGCAAAGACAGCGACTGTTCCATCGGGATTGGAAAATGTTGGTCCCAAGAAGAGAAAAGCGAGCATAGGCAGCATGATCACCAGGCCCTGGGAGTTGCTGGCGCTTTGCAGGTCTTCCATCGTTGCACCCAGACCGATAAACAAAGCGCTGAACAGGAGGTATCCTCCTAAGCCGAAGAAAAGAATGGTTGGCAGTTGTACCGCCTGCAGGGCTTCCAGCACGGAGAAGTCCCACAAGTAACGGGCGATGGGCAGACCCAGCGCAATCCAAAAACCCAGCTGAATGAGGCCTAGAAAGAAATGCCCCAAAATCTTTCCTTGCATGAGCTGTCTAGGGGTGACCGACGAAAGGACCACTTCGGCCATACGGTCTCTTTTTTCCTGGAGGGCACTTTGCATCAGCATTGTTCCCGATGTAAAGATCAGAAAGAACACTAAGATTGTAAACACACTGGAGACAATCATGTGCATAGTCTGGGGCTCCAGTTCTTCCTCTATAGCCACTTCTCTCACCTGGGCCGGCGCAGTCACGAAGGCGACTTGCTCTGGGCTGATCTGGGAGCTGGAGAGGCGAAGCTGCTGCAAAACAGCGGTAAGGGCGCCCCTTAAAGCAGTCATAGTTTCCATACTCCGGTCATTGTAAATGACATCGATCTGGCCCGTGTTGACAAAATTTTGATCGAGGATCAAGTAGCCGCTGGATTTTGTTTCCTTAACGGTTTCTGCAATAGATTCAGGATCGTCGAAGGCCTGGAAAGTAATGTTTTCGGGCACAATGGACTGCAAGCCAGGCAGCACCCCTAGTTCATCCATTACATAGTAGGTGCTTAAGGCAGGATGGTTCAATTTGTCTAAAAGTAGGGGGACTCCTGCAAACAGAGCCATGATCAGGGGCGTTATGAACAGGCCGATGATAAACTGTTTGTTGGTTAGATTACGCATAAGCTCCCAACGTGCTATTTTCCATATACCCTTCATCACTTACACCTCCTTGAGCAATATTTACAAAGATATCATGGAGTGAGGGGCGACTCACACTGAGCTCTCGAATCTCGAGATTGGACGGCAACGCCTGGACAAATTCTAGGGGCTGAACTCCATCCTTGAGGGTGTAACGAAAACGTTCCCCGCCCAGCTGTTCTGCTTGTGCTACCATTTGCGTATTCAAAAAGGGCTCCTGGGGTGCCCGCGTTAGCAGATCCACCCGGAAGTTGCCAAATCGCTCCTTGATGTCCTCCAAATTGCCTGAAACAACCTTCTTGCCCTTGTGGATCAGGAAAATTTCATCGCAGAGAGCCTCAACCATGTTCATTTGATGGCTGGAAAGGAGCACCGTAGCCCCGGAATTGGCTAAAGCTCTGATTTCAGCTTTGAAAAGATCCTGGCTTACCGGATCCAAGCCTGAAAAGGGTTCATCAAGCACCACAAACTTGGGCTCATGGAGCACAGCGGCAATAAACTGGACTTTTTGGGCCATGCCCTTGGAGAGCTGTTCCACCTTTTTATAGGCATAGTCTTCCAAGCCGAACTTGCGCAGCTGTGCTAAAGCCCGCTCTTTTGCCACCGTTTTCGGTATGTCCTTGAGGCCTGCTAAGAAAAGCAAGATGCTCATTACCTTAGCTTCTTTGTAAAGTCCCCGCTCCTCAGGCAAATAGCCGATAGTGGAGAAGGGGACTCCATTGGTTTTCACCCCGCCGTTAGTAAAGAACACTTCACCTTGATCGGGGGCGGTTATGCCCATGATCATGCGAATGATGGTAGTCTTTCCTGCTCCATTGGGGCCAAGAACCCCGAGAATCCTGCCCTGGGGAGCCTCAAACGACACATTGTCCACGACTGCAGCAGAGCCATACACTTTTCGAATTCCGCGAACCTGCAAACCGTCCATGTCATCCTCCTATGCTTTTTCGTTATCCATCGCACCATTATAACATAAATTAATCTACTTTGTGAAAAAAAGGCCAATAAAAATGAAAAAAAGGGGTTTAGCTCAAAGAAAAACCTTTAAGCTAAACCCTTGCACGTCAATGCCCTATTCCACACGGATGGTCAAATCGCCGAAAACCGTAGTGAACTCTTCGCCCTCCCAGAGACCTTCAACTACAAATCGATAGATGCCCGGTTCTGTGGGCGTTCTGACCATTAATGAAGGCTGGACCAGAATGTCGTCATCCTCCAAGATAGTTTCGCTTACTACAACTTGTTCGCCTTCAACTTCTTTCCAAATGACCAGGCGAAGGCCTGGACTTCTTAGCGATTCCGCTTCGGGGTAGGTGTGTAAGGCAACTTCCACCTGTTCTCCTGGGCGGTAGACCAGCGGTTCCGCCAGCATCGAAACACTGAAGCTTCTCAGTTGGGGCATCTCTGTAAGTTCTGGCTCCGCTGGGGGCAGGGGGGTAGAGAGATTGTGGAGCATAATGGCCAAAAGAACCGTGGCGGCAGCAGCGCCGAACCACAGAGGTTTTCGCGGCCAGAGGCGTTTTTTCCTTTCCGGCTGCAGACGAGTTGCGACTTTCCCCCACAACTCATCTGCAGACCCAGGCCATTCACTGTTTTCCTTTAGTACCTGTGCAATTTTCTCATCAAAGGCCTCCATTCTGGTCACCTCCTTCTAGGCTTGCAATTTGCTTCTTCAAACGTTGTCTAGCCACATAGAGGCGAGACTTTACAGTAGTTTGGGGTATGCCTAACGTATCTGCGATTTGTGACTCAGTCAAACCTGAGATATATTTGAGCAGCAGGGGCAGGCGATGGTTGTCATCGAGGGCATTAATGGCTTGAAACAGCGAATCAACACCTTCTTTATCTAAGGTGTGTGCCTCAGGTGCATAACCAAGATGAGGGCTGGGCTCTTCGGTTTCGTAGGGGAGGTGACCGCGATCCAACCGTGCTTTAGTGCGCTTCGCCTTGTTTACCACAATCTTCGTGAACCAGGGCTTGAAAGGTCTTTCCTCCTGAAAGGAATGGAGCGAACGGAATACCTGCAAGAAGGCTTCTTGAACTGCATCTTCCGCTGTGGCCCAGTTTCGGGTAATCAAGTAGGCTAAACGTATTGCGCTGTCTAAGTGGCATCTGAAGATTTGCTCTAGGGCATCTTGGTGCCCCTGCTTAGCTCGTCTGATTAGATCTTGTTCAATATTATCCAAAGCCTTCCCCCTTTCTAGGGCTTCACTTTATATACCCTGTGATGCTCCCAAAAGTTCATGCATTTTTGTTAAATGAAAATTAAACTCCGGCAGGGTTTGTGACAAATCTGTCGAAAATCTAAGTTGTATGTTTTCATAAGAACGAAGCTTACCGCTTCCTGGGGGTGAGTTGATCTACATGGAGAAGCAACCTAGTTTCGCAGCACCACCACTTGAGATAGAGGACAAGACCATACAGGCTTTGATGGCGGTATTGTATGATAAGAGCTCCCGGGAAGAGCAGCATTCGCGTCGGGTTAGCGATTATTGTTTCGCCATCGGAACGCAGCTCGGACTTAGCCTCGAACATAGGATTCAATTAGGTAAGATAGGCTTGCTTCACGATATCGGAAAAATCTCTATTCCCAACACGATCCTGGATAAACCAGGCAGTCTCTTGCCTATGGAATGGGAGGAGATTCATCAGCATCCAGTCAACGGCCATCGGTTTCTTAGTGCTGTGGTTGGCATGGAGGAAGTGGCAGAAACGGTACTGGCCCATCATGAACGTTATGATGGGGATGGTTATCCCAACGGTCTCAGGGGACAGCAGATTCCCCTTAATGCTAGAATCGTAGCTGTGGCGGACGCCTATGATGCTATGGTAAGTGCACGTCCCTATCGCAATTGCCTATCCCACGAAGAGGCTATAGCAGAGCTCAAGCGGGGACGGAGAACACAATTTGATCCTGTGATTGTTGAGGCGTTTATTGAGTTGATGGAAGGTGCGTAGTGAGCACCTTCCTGGCTAATAGAAACTGGCGCCGTCCAATCTGAGTTTCTCCTGCCACATCTCCTGCAGCTCTTGAACCTCATCCGCATAACCTTTTTGGGGCTCTTCTTCGGTGTAGGGGAGCTCGTCGATGATCTTAATTGCAAAGTTGTCTTGGCCTAGTTTCGTCCAGTCCATCTGCAGTTCCTGGTTTGGATGGGATCCGAAGTTCAATTGGAAGATGGAACGGTTGATGGCGGCCCTTAGATTTGCAGTTCCTTCGAGGTAGTATTTCCCAGTTATTTGCGACTGAATGCCAAAGACACCCATGGCCGGCTTCATCTGCCGGTATTCTTTTTTCAGTTCCTTTTTGCGATTCATTTAGTACCCCATCTCCTTCAATACCCTGGCTAAGGTGCGCAGGCGCTCGCCAATCAGTTCGGCGTCATCAGCCAATGCCTGGTTGAACAATTGAATATCCTCGTCAAGCATTTCGTTTTCGGTGCACACTGCCACCGTCATGGCATCGCCCTGCAAGCCCACTCGGTCGATTACGGGGTTGTCAGGATCATAGAGTTTTTCAAAACGATATGCTTCATCAAAGTACAGTTTAGACCGGCAAATCAAAATAGCCAAGTCCAGCACGCGGTGGAGGGGAAGTTCCTCAGACTGGCGGGACCAACGTTCTCCCGTGTGTCGCCAGACTTTAGCGGAGACATCAACCTTGCCCCTTTCATTCCATTGGGCCAATCCTAAAGATAGGCCTTTGGCATCGGATTTATATGCCTGCCGACCATCTACGCTGCTGTAGTCTTCGCTGACGATGACTGGTTTGTGCTTTAAATTTGTAGGGATTTTCATTGGACTTCTCCTTTTTGAGTAGTGATTTAGTAAATCAGTTAAATACTCAACTACTAAATTGTAGCGCTTAAACCCAGTTTAGTCAAGGCCCGGGCTCGGCGCAGGAAGTATGCATGGGGCATAGAACTAGAGAGAGGGAGGTAGATTGCATGAAAAAGATAGCTATTGTCAGTTTTAGGGGAGAAATGCCGTGTTTTGTCCATGCTTTGCTTAATGTATGGAACTACCACGAGCGGGGCTATGAGGTGGCTTTGATTGTGGAAGGAGCCTCGGCGGCAAGAATCGAGGATATTGCCAGTTCCCCCCAGGGAGGTCTGTGGAAAAAGATTCGGGAAGCAGGCTTAATCCGTTCGGTATGTAAAGCATGTGCTGCCCAGATGGGAACACTATCTGAGGCAGAAGCACAGGGACTGCCCATTGATGCGGCTTTATCAGGCCACTCTGACCTGGAAGTGTTTACTGCTGCAGGATTTGAGATTATCCTGTTTTAGGGGGTTCAAGGCATGCCGGTTGATCCAAAGGAGATTCAAGAGGCCAAAGAAGTGGCCAGAGAGGTTCTGGCCTTGCTTGGAGATGTTGAAAAACATTTGAAAAGTGCACGCAATTGGGGTTTTTATGACATGCTTGGCGGCGGCTTTTTTTCCAGTTGGATTAAACACGGAAAAATTGACAAAGCAGAAACACTGCTCCGCAGGGTCAGCACCAAATTGCAGAGGCTCCAAAAGGAGTTATCCGATGTCTATATCGGCCTAGGTCCCCAAGTAAGCATTACCGGTTTGGAGCGCTTCATGGATATTGCTTTCGATAATATCATCTCAGACTGGATGGTGCAAAGCAAGATCCAAAGCAGTCTTGAGGAAGTGATGCGGGTGCGGGGCGAAGTAGAGCAGGTGCTTTACACTTTAGATCGGCTGGAAAGGGAGCAGGGGCAATAATTCCATAGAGGGGGAAAGCTATGTATTTAAGGTGTTTTGATGATGTAAAGAGACTTACCACTGAGTTGGTGAAAATTCCTAGCATAGTCAAGACAAGCGGTGAAGCGGATTGTGCAAAAAAAGTCTATGAATTTTACAGTGAGTTGCAGTATTTCCAGGATCATCCCGAATATTTGCTGCTGCAGCAAACGGAAGATGATGAGATTGAGAGACATAACGTATTGGCCATGGTCAGGGGTACAAAGGGTGACTCTAACCGGACTGTCATTCTCATGGGTCACATCGACACAGTGGGAGTCGATGATTTTGGACCCCTCAAAGGCCATGCCTTTGATCCAGAAACACTTCCTCAACTTCTTAGGGAGTTAAAACTCGATGATGATGTCATGCGTGATATTGAATCCGGAGAGTACATGTTTGGCCGGGGTGCCTTGGACATGAAATCTGGCGTAGCCGGACATATGTGGCTAATTCGTTATTTTTCCCAACACCCTGAAGAACTTGATGGAAATATCATCGCGGTAGCTGAATGTGATGAGGAAGACAATGCCCATGGGATTATCTCGGCTTTGAAAGTTTTCAAAGAGTGGAAGAAACGCTATGGCTTGGAATACACAGCAGCCATCAATGCAGACTATTCTACGCCCTACCATGAGCAGGATGAAAATCGATATGTCTATTTCGGCACCATTGGCAAGCTATTGCCGTCATTTTATGTGGTGGGTAAGGAAACCCATGTGGGGCAAGCCTTCGGCGGGTTAGATCCTAATCTGCTTGTAGCAGAGTTAACGAGGCTGATCGACCTCAATCCCGAGTTGTGTGATGAGGCCCAAGGTGAAGTGACTATCCCCCCTGTATCGCTCAAACAGACCGATAACAAAGATGCCTATACTGTGCAGACTGCCATCGCTGCCTATGTCTATTACAACTTTTTCACCCATAGCATGAGTCCTAAAGATGTGATAGCCCTGATGAAAGAGAAGGCTGTTGAAGCCTTTGATAGCATCGTCAAACACTTGAACGAGTCTTACAGACGGTTCTGCGAGAAGGCCGGCCATGTCTACACCACACTGCCTTGGCGGACCAGGGTGTATACTTGGGAAGAATTTTATCAAGAGCTGGTAGAACAGCATGGTGAAAAATTCGCACGGCATCTGCAGCAGTTTGCCAGAGAAATGCATCAGGCCAACCCCGCCCTGGACTTAAGGGACTTCAATGTGCGGATGGTTGAGGAAGCATGGAGCTGGGCTAAGGACAAGAGTCCTGCCATCATTGTTTTTTATTCTTCCACCATGTATACGAACCTTGAAATGACGGGCAGAACTGAACATGAACAAAGGCTTTTGGACAGCGTGACCGAGTCTGTACGTGCGTTGCAGGACTTCTCAGACAAACCGGTGGTCACCAAAATGTTCTATCCCTATATATCTGATTCAAGCTTTATGGCATTAGGCAGTGAGCTGGAAGATTTGGGGGCCCTTGAACACAATACGCCGGCTTGGGGAGTGAAGTATACTCATCCGATTGAAGATATCGCTGAGATCAATGTGCCGGTTGTGAATATCGGGACCTTTGGCAAAGACGGCCATAAGCTCACCGAACGGGTGCATATGAAGCACACTTTTGAGCATATACCCAACATCACATACCAAGTTATCAAGAAGCTCTTAAGCTAAGAGGGAAGACTTGCCTCCAGAAAAAACATCTGGAGGCATTTTTTTGTTGACAAATATATCGGTGTGGGATATGTTATGTACAGATATATTACTTATGGATATAACCATTCGCGTTGGAAGGAGGGATGCACCATGGGCAGTTCTGCCTTGGAGCCGCTTACAGATAATATCTTCTTTATTCTGGTCAGTCTGCTGAAAGACAAACATGGCTACCTGATTATGCAGACGATTGAAGATCTGACTGATGGGGAGTTTGTCATAGGCCCTGCGTCGCTTTATACCAATCTGAAGAAGCTCTTGAAAGCGGGCTTAATCGAGGAGAAACCAGGTGAAAAAAGTAACCGGAAGGTTTACGCCATTACAGCCAGCGGTATTGAAGCGCTGCGAACGGATCTAAAACGGCGGAAAAAAATGGTAAGGCTAGCCCAGCAAGGGTTATCACTTCTAGATGGAGGGGAGAAACAGTGAAAAAGAAATATGTGCTCATCAGCGGTTTTGCTTTTGGCGAAAAGGCCGATATGATTAAATTGAAAAGACTGGCTCAGCAAGGCTGGATTCTTGACGGCATTACTCCATTTTTCTACAGACTGAAGAAGGGAAAGCCCCAGAACATTGATTACAGCCTGGATTATCGTTCAGACTTCGACGAGGAATACTTCGCCATCTTTGAATATGCAGGTTGGGTGCACCGGGCAACGATCGCAGACATGCATATTTTCTCCGCACCAGAAGGGACGATCCCCCTTTACCTAGACTTTGCGGAACAGTCTGAACAGTATTTGCCGATAATTAGACAAACAGCCAAGGGAAGCGCATTATCCTTTCTTGTACTCATTCTCTTAGGGATTCTTCACCGCTTTGGCAGTCTGATCCCCTGGGTATCCCATCTCCTTATGGCGCTGCTTATTGTGGCCTGGGTTGTCTTTGTGTTCAACTTCATGCCCTGCATAGGTTACGCTTTACGCAGAAAACGCATGGCGCGCGCAGGGCAATAAGAGGGTTCCCACCGGCTGTGGAGAAGTATTTCTAGACTTTTAGACGAAGGCCCTTTTTGCAGCCAGGTAAAGGAGAATGTTTGTGACCGCACTATTGATCATTATCTACATTGCTTTCATCAGTCTAGGATTGCCCGATTCTGTGCTAGGCAGTGTCTGGCCTGTTATAAGGGTTGACCTCTCGGCCCCAGTGAGCTTAGTTGGCTATGTGGCCATGACCGTCAGTGCAGGCACAGTAGTATCCAGTCTGCTAAGCAATCGCATTGTTGCCCGTTTTGGCACAGGTAAAGTGACAGTCCTCAGTGTAGCAATGACTGCCTTTGCCCTCCTGGGCTATTCCTTTGTGGGGCATGTGGCATTTTTGTTTCTGTTGGCGATACCCTTGGGACTGGGCGCAGGCAGTGTGGATGCAGCTTTAAACAACTTTGTGGCCTTGCATTACAAGTCCATGCACATGAACTGGCTCCATTGTTTTTGGGGTGTAGGGGCTACCGCCGGCCCACTGATTGTGTCTCTATTTCTCGCCAATCCAGGAGGTTGGAGAACGGGCTATCTGGTCATTGCAGCACTGCAGTTTGCTTTAGTTTTTGCCTTGCTGGTTACAATGAAACTTTGGCAAGGTAAGGATCAGCAGGCGGCTGCAGGAGATCACAACGAGCAGAAAATACTGACCAACAGGGAAGCTTTGGCAATTCCCAGCGTAAAACTGGCACTGGTCTCATTTATCTTCTTCAGTGTGGTTGAGACTACAACCGGTCTGTGGAGCAGCAGCTACTTGGTTGGCGTTGAGGGAATCACCGCGGCTGCGGCCGCAAGATGGACAGCCTCCTTCTACGCAGGCATTACCTTTGGGCGCCTGCTCTCCGGCTTTCTATCCATCAAGATGAAAAACTCTACATTGATCCGAGTTGGCCAGCTGGTATGCATTTTGGGAACTTTGCTAGTAATGCTGCCGCTCCCGGCAGCAATTTCAGCGGTCGGTTTTACAATTATCGGACTGGGAACCGCCCCAATTTTTCCGGCCATGCTCCATGAAACGCCGGTCAGATTTGGGTCAGAGGCTTCAGGTGCCATTATGGGTCTACAAATGGCTGTAGCTTACATGGGAGGCACCTTTGGCTCACCGCTCTTTGGCGCCCTGTCCTCTCTGACTTCTCTGCGGCTGCTTCCATTGTACGTGCTGGCTGCTGTCCTGATTATGCTTGGCGCTTCAGAACTTTTGAATAAACGCTTGACTGTAAGAAATCGGATCTAACCCTAAAAGCATTGGAGGGGCTGTTGCAGATAGCAACAGCCCCTCGCTCTTTCTGCGAGCCATGCCACAAGGAGAACTTGAGAAAATGTCGAACTTTACCAAAGTAAGTGGGGTGGCTGAAATGAGGCTCTTTATTCGCAGGATTTACCTGCTCGGACTGGTGTTTGTGCTAATTGGAGGGCTAAACACCTTTGTCGGCCATCGACATCTCGAGGGCAGGCTGAGGCAGGAAATAGAGCAGACGATCAAGTTTAAGCTGGATCAAGTCATGGGTGAGACCAGCTCCTACATGCTCAATGTGGAGAGGATAATTAATGCCGCCGCGGCCGTGGCAAAAATGGAGTCGGACGATGCAAAAGTGCTCCACTTTTTCAACGAAACGCTCCTTGATAACAGTTCTTTTCTGGCCATGTACCTAGCTGCTTCACAAGATAGCGTCCTTTATGTCAATCGGTACTTTGACTGGGATCCTGTAGACCCCACCACAAGGCCCTGGTATCAGGCGGCCGTCCAGGCAGAAAGGTTAATTTTCACTAATCCGTACATAGATGCTGCCACTGAACGCTGGGTGCTCACCATGGCCAAACCCATCTATGGAGAGGCGGGTCAGTTAGTTGGAGTATTAGGCGTTGACGAATCTTTAGAGGGCATGCTGGCGTCTTTGGAGAAGGCCAGGCCCTCAGAGAACGGTCATGTCTACGCCTTCGATGGAACTGGGCAAGCCCTGCTCCGGGATCGAGTCGAGGCAAATCCCTCTGCCCTCTTGGGCCCAGAACTTACAGGACGTATGCTGTCTGACCCCGGGGGTCTGCTCTTCACGTCCATTGGCGGTGAAGAAGGTTATCTTAGGTGGCAGACTGTTGGCAGTTCAGGCATAGTGTTAGGACTCTTTGCTCCCTTGAAGGACTTTCTCGATTACCGAGTGTTGATCATCCAGGTGGCAGGAACAGCCCTTGTCTCCCTTGTGCTTTTGGCAGTGGTGCTCCTAGCCTACCAGCGCCGGTATATCACCAGGCCCATGTGGGAGTTAGATCAAGATATTCTGGCGATTTCCTTAGATGAAGACGTAACATATCGCCTGCCTTACAGGCAGGGCAGTCCCTTTGAACACTTGCGAGAGAGTATTAATGCCAGCCTGGATCGGGTACAAGAACACTTTGAACGCATTGTGCACCAGCAAGAGGAGCTTACTGCCGCCTACAGCCAGTTAAAGGCCCACGAATTGCAGCTCCAAGAACAGTATCAGGAAATCAAGGAAGACGAACAGAGAATCCAGTTTATGGCCGATCACGATATCCTGACAGCTTTGCCCAATCGGCGCAGGTTTGAGGAGGATCTTACAGAACTTTTGGACACGGGACAGGTTGGTTCGGTTCTGCTTCTTGATGTCGACAATTTCAAGCATGTCAACGACACCCTAGGCCATATCCATGGCGATGCGGTCTTGCGCCACCTAGCTGGAACACTTGAACAGAACCTTGATGCCAGAGGTGCCGCCTATCGCTTTGGCGGCGATGAGTTTCTAGTTCTCATCAGGCATGTGGTAGACCCTAGCGAGCTGAAGAAGATTATCGAACAGCTGCTGCATAATCTGAGCAAACCCCATACTGTTGAAGGGAAAAGGAACAGCTTTACAACAAGTGTGGGCGTGGTTCGTTATCCCTATGATGGTACAAGTGTCGAGCAGCTCTTGGTCAAGGCTGACATAGCCATGTACAATGCCAAACGCATGGGACGCAATCGCTATGTGTTTTTCGAAGCGAGCATGTCGGCCAAGTTTGCGCAGCAAATTCATGTGCAGCACATTCTGCAGGAAGCTGTTCAAACGGGAGGATTTAAGCTCGTTTACCAACCCATCGTAGACACTCGCACAGGCGAAGTTGCCTATTTGGAAGCGCTTATTCGTTTGCGCGATCACGATCTTGGTCCAGCAAGCTTTATTGCTGCAGCTGAAGAATCCGATTTAATACATTCCATAGGCCGCTGGGTGATCAAGGAGGCCATTGGGCAGCTGGCAGCCTGGAGAAGTGCAGGAAAAGGCCTCAAGCCAATTTCTATCAATCTTTCACCTAAACAGTTCTATGACCACGGTTTTGTGGAGTTCTTGATGGAAGAACTGCAGACGCATCAGATTGACCCTGCACTGCTTGAAATGGAGATTACAGAGACGGTGTTGATCGAAAGTTCGCCAGAGACCCACAGGGTTATTGACAGCATTCGGAATTTAGGCGTCAAGATGGCGTTAGATGACTTTGGCACCGGCTATTTATCGATTAAGTACATAACTAATATTCCTGTGGATCGCATTAAGTTCGATCGGAGCATGATTATGGGACTGCCTGAAATCGTGCCCGTCATGGAAGGCTTAATCAGCATTGCCCATAGTCTAGGCATGGCGGTTGTAGCAGAGGGTATTGAGAACACTGCTGAAGCCCGGACCATGGTGGAAGTCGGCTGCGACTACCTGCAGGGCTATCTCTTTAGCCAGCCGGTGGCGGCTAACCAGATTGAGTTTGCTCTAGAGGGTAATTTTGCAGCACTATGGCAAAAGAAAGGTGTGATCTAGTGAGTTTACGTTCGATCAGGAGGCTTGTCCCCGGCAGGCCGGCGGTTGATGGCGCAGGAGTAAAGTTGGTTAGGGTCTTTGCCCGGGATGACACTAAAGACTTTGATCCATTCCTCATGTTAGATGCTTTTGACTCTACCAATCCTGAGGATTATGTGAAAGGCTTTCCCTGGCACCCCCATCGTGGCATTGAGACCATCACCTATTTAATCAAAGGCGAAATAGAACACGGAGACAGCCTTGGCAATCGGGGTACAATCTATGATGGCGACTGCCAGTGGATGACTGCAGGTTCAGGCATCATTCACCAGGAGATGCCCCAGCCTAGAGAGGCCATCCTCGGCTGTCAGCTCTGGCTGAACCTGCCCCGTGATCAGAAAATGACTGAACCAGCCTATGGTGACATCAAGTCTGCAGATGTTCCCATCGTAAGGGAGGACGGTGTTTCTGTCCGCGTGATTGCAGGCCGCTACAAAGAAACTCCAGGCGCGTTTCAAGGGCGGTATGTTGCTGCTACTTACCTTGATGTGGAACTTGAACCTGAACAGGAATGGACGTTGCAAACCGACGCTGAACACACCCTCTTTGTCTACATTTTTACTGGGCAGGCCCACTTTCACCCTGACGGGGGAGGATGGGTTGATGACAGACAGGCGGTGTTATTCGATCGGGGAGAGTCTTTTTGGGTTAAGGCTGGCCAGACAGGCACCCGCTTTGTACTTCTTTCTGCCCGTCCTTTACAGGAGCCGATAGCCTGGGGCGGGCCGATTGTGATGAACACCCGGGAGGAGCTGCAGTTAGCCTTTGAAGAGTTGAGAAACGACACGTTTATTAAGTAGGTTGGGATTGGTCTAAGAAGGCGGTCTGGGTTATGGGTAAGATTGTCAAAAACGTATACATCCTAGGGATCATCTTTGCGATTGTCGCTGGGCTCAATGCCTATGCAGGTTTGCTGCAGGTAAATGGGCCGGTTCAGCGCGAGTTTGAACGGAAGCTTGAGGCGGAGCTCGATTTTGTGGTGGGCGAGATTTCAGCTGCCTTTACACTCGCCGCGCAAACTCTCCGCACAGCAGCAAATTATGCGGCTATGGAGTCCGCAGAGGAAAAAATAAACAGCCTGTTTGCGGAGCTCCAGCGGCAGAGTGCTTCGTACTTGTCAGTGTACCGAGGTCTGCCTGGTGAAGACGATTCAGCCCTTTGGTATGATTCTGCCCTTAAGGCTGGCGACATTGTTTTCACTTCCTCTAGAAGTGACCGCAGTGTGATTACTGCATCGGCACCTGTCTTCGGATCTGGGGAAGATATAGTGGCCGTGGCAGCAATCGACCTGTCAATCGAGGATCTCTTGGCGTCCTTGGAAGCAGAGGATGATGTTCTAAAACGAAAAATATTTATCTTTACACCCTACGCCTCACTGCTTGGCGATCCCAAAGAGGCTGACTTTGGGCCTGGGTTCTTTCCGGAACCGGCAGGCATAACCTCATATCAGCTGGAGGGTGTTCCGGGCTATCTTAGGTGGGAGACTGTGGGAGAATCTGAACTGCTTGTAGCCGCCTTTGCGTCCAGCAGCGATCCCTCGCTGCGCTTGCAGAACAGGTGGATTCTAGGCGTGATGTTCCTCTCGCTGATTGTAGGCGCTCTGGTGGTCTTTGTGTTTTTGCGTATTCATATTGTCATCCCCATGCGGGAGTTAGGCCAAGACTTGATGGCGATTTCCCTTGACGACGATGTGACATATCGTTTGCCGGTGCGCAAAAACAATTCGCTAGGTGTGTTCAGGGAAACTTTGAATGTCAGCCTGCAAAAGGCTCAAGAACACTATGAGTATGTTAATCGGCAAAAAGAGGAGCTGGCCGATGCATATAACCAGCTCATGGCACATGAGCAGCAGCTGCAAAGGCAATATTACCAGATCAAGGAGAACGAAGAGAAGATTCGTTTTCTGGCAGAACGTGACTCCCTAACAGGGCTGCTCAACCGCAGAAAGTTTCACGATGACTTAGAAGAGACTTTAGACAGCGGAGTATCTGGGGCAGTCTTCTTGTTGGACATCGACGACTTCAAGAACATCAACGATACACAGGGACACCATTTCGGAGACCGCATTTTGCGTTCAGTGGCCCAGCTGCTTCTGGAAGAAGTTCCATCAGGGGCAACAGTTTATCGGTTCGGCGGAGATGAGTTTGTAATTATTGTTCGGCAGCAGCCTGATCTGGAACGCATCCCAGTGTACAGAGATAAAGTCAACAGCAGGCTGCAGGCGTTGCTTGGCGAAAAAAAGAGCACCAATATTACCTGCAGCACGGGTGTGGTACGCTTTCCATTAGACGGCACTTTGGTAGAGGAGCTTTTGAGCAAGGCAGATATCGCCCTGCACCATGCCAAGCAAACGGGCAAGAACTGTTATTCCGTCTTTGAGGCAAGCATGGCGACTATGTTCAGCAAGCGTGTTTACATGGAAAACATTTTGTCTGAGGCAGTCCGTTCAGAAGGTTTTTTCTTGGTTTATCAGCCCATCATAGAACTTAAGACCGGCAAAGCAGCTTGCTTTGAGGCCTTCGTTCGCCTGAAGGAACACGATGCTTTGCCTGGGGAGTTCATCCCCATTGCTGAAGAGTCGGATCTGATCCTGCCCCTCGGTTACTGGGTGATCAAGGAAGTAATGGAGCGGCTGGCAAGGTGGCAGCAAGAGGGGAAAAGAGCAAAACCCATTTCGGTTAACCTATCAACGAAACAGTTTCATGATCCCAATCTGATAGACTATTTGCAGGAACAGCTGGACGCCACAGGCATTGATCCATCCCTTTTTGAAGTGGAATTTCGGGAGGATGTACTGTTTGGCAACGAGGAGAAAGCACTGGAGATTATGGAGCGCATTAAGGCGCTTGGCATTTCTCTGTCCTTAGATGACTACGGTTCCGGTTACTCTTTTATTAACTACATGACCAAAATGCCGGTGGATTACCTAAAAATTCACAGGGCAATAACGGAGAATACTCAGGACAACGGGGCGGTCATGGCCGGGCTGGTAGCCATTGCCCATGGTTTAGGCATAAAAGTTGTGGCAGAGCAAGTAGAAACTTTAGAGGAAGCCCAGATGCTCCGGGAGGCAAAATGCGATTATCTACAGGGTTATCTGCTCAGCAAACCTGTCAGGCACGAAGAAGCTGAACAGATGTTAGAATTGAACTACGCAGAAATTTTAAATCTCGGTTAAGAAAAGGAGAGCCGGAAAAACAGCTCTCCTTTATTGAATATTAGAACCAAAAACTCAAGTTGACAGTGGCAGTAACTTGAACGTCGTCAGGGTTAATTGTTGTACCAGCGGCTGAATCTGCCCTAAAGGCCATTGCGCTCACCATTGGCGCATAAGAGGAGTAGTTTTCGTTCATCTCAGCCAGACCTCCCAAGGTTATGCCTGCGGCTTCCGCCATCACTTCGGCTTTAGCCATGCCCTGTTTGATGGCATTTTTGAGTGCCTCAAGCTGCATTGCCTGTTTGTCTTCGAGATCAAAGCTGACACCTTGCACTTGATTGGCCCCAGCCTTGACTGCGGCATCAATGATTTGTCCCACTGAGGTCAAGTCCTTCGTTGTGACATTAATCCGATTGTGAACGTGGTAGGTTGTGATGTACTCCTCATCTTGCATCCCTCGGTTTTGCACCTGGGTGGAGCTGTAAATGTTGTATCCGCTGGTGGTAAGTTCCTTCTCGCTTAGACCCAGTGCAGAGAGGGCAGCGAACACTCTCGCCATGCGATCAGCATTCTCCTGGGCCGCCTTGTCCGCAGATACGTCCCTGGTTTCCACCCCGAGGGTGATATAGGCGACATCGGGGGCACCTGTTACAATTGCGCTGCCTGTAACCTGCAGGCTGCCCCGTTCCTGGCCGGCTTCGGCCAAGACAGCCGACGGCAGGCTAAGCAGAAGAACCACGAGAACTCCAACTTTAAGCAATGATTTACGCATTACAATCTTCCTTTCTTCCTATCATGCTTTCACTTTATATATCCACCGAGTCAGTCAAAAGTTTATTGTTTTAGAAAAAAATCTCCCAGCACTAAGGAGACCTTAGGGGCTGGGAGATTACTGCAGCTGTGTTTACGCTTTGGCAGTGATTTTGGCGACAGTTTCGGCAATAGACTCTTCAGTTATATCGTCTTCTTCTATGGTTGCCACCACTTCACCCTTATGGAAGAATACGATGGTTGGGTTCTTGGTAACATCGTAGCGCCTAGCTACTCTCTGGTTGCGGTAAGTATCCATCTTCACCAGTTTAAGCTGATCGCTGAAACGACCTAAGGTGGTTTCGATCATGGGCGACATTTCTACCGCCTTCTCCACCATTGGCGACCAGAAGGTTACTGCCACCGGCAGCTTCTCGTCAAGTACAGAGTTCTTAAAGCCTTCCTCTTCCACTATATACTTCTCGGCAGCAAAGGCAGCAATCGCGCCGTCGGCTGCAGCTGTGACAACTTGGCGGAGGTATTTGACCCGGGCATCACCTACAGCGTAGACACCATCAATGTTGGTTTCCATCTGCTCGTTGGCGATAATATAGCCCCGTTCGTCCAGTTCGAGGCCTGACTCTTTCAGGAAGTCAGTTTGGGGAACAGTTCCCACATAGATGAAGACTCCGTCGATTGGCATTTCAGTCAGCTCATTGGTCTTAATATTCTTGACTACAACACCATTAACGAGTGCGTCGCCCTTAATCTCTGCCAGGGTGGAGTTCCAAATCCACTTAATCTTAGGATTATTAAAGGCCCGTTCCTGCAACATGGGGGCTGCATCGAGGATGCCTTCATCGTGGATGACAACGATGGTAACGCTGTTGGCAAACTTTGTGAGATAGCCTGCCTCTTCAACAGCAGCATCGCCGTTGCCAAGGACGATCACGTCCAGATCTTCATAGAAGTCAGCATCGCAAGTGGCGCAGTAAGATACTCCCTTACCTGTAAAGGCTGCCTCACCAGGAATGTTCAGCTTCCGGGGTACTGCTCCAGGGGCGAGGATAATGGTCTTGCCCGTATAGGTCTCGCCTGCCTTGGTTTGAACCACTTTGTTTTCCATGTCAATATTGGCTGCTTCGCCGCGAACAATTTCAGCTCCAAAGGATTTGGCATGATCTGTAAAAGCCTGCATTAGATCCGGACCTGTGGTGCCGCGGGCAAAACCGGGATAGTTCTCCATATCTTCCGTAGTGGCGGCTTGGCCTCCGGGGGCTCCCTTTTCGATTAACAGCGTACTTAATCGGGAGCGTGCACCATAGATGGCTGCTGCTAAACCACCTGGTCCTCCCCCCACAATGATCAAATCATAGATTTTTTGGGTCATAACACTTCCTCCTTGTAAGATATAGTTAGGGTTTCGGTTTAAAACCTAACCCGATTGTTCCTTGATAATCCAAGCTTTTCGTTCGGTAAATCAGTTGACACCTTTAGGGCTTCTACCCTAAGAATCATGATATAA
>JAAYOM010000096.1 GCA_012520315.1 Bacillota bacterium
ATACGATAAAGTGGACAAGGGCCTAAGCACGTTCTACAAAGCAAACCTGCACTTTATCCCCCGGCTGTTTGCCAATCTTAGCGCGAATGTCTTTGCGCACCCCAAGGATATAACAGACACTCCCATCATGGTTTTTTACACCCATATTGAGGGGATCTCCACATAGGCTCCGTCTATGTCTGGAACCTTCTTTATCTCGGCTGAAGACTCATATTTTTCTTCACTAATGCGCCCCTCAAAAGTAGATTTTTTTGGATAGTTCCCCGTCGAAGTGGAAATTGCCTGTCTGGGCAGGGTCGCCGGCGCTGCTTCTGTAAGGAAAAAGGACGCTCAGCGCGCTGCGCCTCACGTCCTCTGTATATCCCTTATTCGAACTTTCTAAACCTTAAACTGCTCCACTAAATCTTGCAGCTGACCTGCCATGTTAGCTAGCTGTACGGCTGTAGCACCGACTTCTTCGATGGAAGCGGACTGCTGTTCACTGGTGGCCGCAATCTCTTCCCCGCCGGCAGAGAGCTGCTGGTTGGAGCTGGCCAAAGAGTTAATTCCGTCAATTAGCCGATCCATGGTTGTGCGGATGCTCTCAAAGACCGTGCTGGTATCCTGGGCGGCCTTTGCACCTTCGTCCACCCTGGCAACATTAGCATTGGCCTGGGTCACAGTCTGCTGCATGGCATGGCGAATCTCAGCAATCACAGCGGAAATCTCCTGGGCTGCCTTGGCAGATTCTTCAGCCAGGTCTCTGACTTCACCCGCTACAACCGCAAAGCCTCGACCCTGTTCCCCGGCCCTGGCCGCCTCAATGGCCGCATTTAAAGCCAAGAGATTGGTCTGATCCGCGATAGCGGTGATAACACCGACAATGTTCTGAATCTGTTCAGACTGCCTTTCCAGGCTCTGAATCTCTTGCCCCAGTCCATTCATACTCTGGTTAATTTCACCCATAATATCCATGGTGTAGTCAATCTGCTCCGCACCTTGATCCGTTTGAGCTTCAGCACTTTGGGCCAGCTCCACAAGATCCTGACTTTGGTCGCTCATGGACTGCAAGGTTGCAGCAAACTGATTCGTAGTTGAAGCTACCTCGGTTACAGAAGCGCTCAATTCCTCCACGGTAGAGGAGAGAGTGGCCGCATGGACAGCGGTTTGATCTGTGGAGCCTTTGACCGAGCCCATCATATCCTGCAGCTTTTCAATAAAACTGTTGAGGTTCGCTGCCAGCCTGCCCAATTCATCCCTGCTCTGAACCGGAATGCGCTGGGTCAGGTCTCCCTCACCATGGGAGAGATCTTCTACACGGGCAACTGTATAGCGAAGGGAACGGCAGACAGAACGAACTGTGAATCCCCCCAGAAATACGGCAATCAGAAGTGCCAGAGCTGCAGTTACCATGATTGTCACAGTAGACTGGAGCGCAACTCTGTCGGCAGCTTCCTGGAGCTGAACTATTTCTTCCTCCAGCAAGTGACTGATCTGCACAAATCCAGAGCGAACCTGCTCCAAGACGGGCATCGTTTCTTCCGTAAAGAGGGAATATGCCTCACCCCACGCCTGGGCAGAATAATTTGCCCCACTTAACCTGTCACTCATGGTTCGGGCTGTACGATGGAGCTCTTCATGTGGCTTTTCAATGTCACGGAAAGCCTTGGTTAGCGTAGGCGACAGCTCAGCAAACTCAGGAGTGTTGATAAACTGGTAATACCACTGACCAAACCCGCACTGGGTATGGTCCAGCGCCCCGGTAAAGCTGCTTTCTGTGACCAGACTCATGGAAAGAGCCAGAGCCCAGTCCAAATGGGCAACTTCCTGCTCAATCAGGGTTTCATCAAGCCGCAGGGCAGCAATGACTCCATCCTTCTGGTCCACAATATTTCTCATATTAGACCAGGCAAAAAAACCTAAAACCAACAAAAGTGCCGTTAAAAGACCAATAACCCCGTAAAGACGGGTAGATATGCGAAGTTTACTCAGCATTGTACGCCCCCTATCATTATTATATCGAAACCAGAGTTGGTTCGACACATTTCGACAAATATCTGCAAAGTCCCTCGTCACAAGGAAACATATGACGGCATAACTTAGCGAATTTACAAATAGATAAACGAAAGACTTTTAATCACCATAATCCAATAATTGAGATGGGCAGGTTTGCCGCAACATCCGTTCTATCCAATTCCTCCTCAAAGAACCTGCGGTTATACAAACCGGTCAGGGAGTCGTGGTACATGAGGTAGTTGATCTCTTTTTCTGACCGTCTACGTTCGGTGATGTCCATAAACGCCACTACCGCACCTACTATCTCTCCATCTTTAATTTGCGGATAAGCGAAATATTCAGCGTCAAAATGTGTTCCGTCTGAGCGCCACATAATCGCATCGTCCACATGCAGTCCCCTGCCTTGAAGGACGGAAGAGATAATTTTGCATTCCTCCACCGGTATAGGGGTGCCGTCTTTTCTCCGGTGATGGATGAGTCGGTGGATGTTTTTGCCCACTAACTGATCATGGCGTTCGTAGCGCAAGAGGTGCAAACAGCTCTTGTTGCAGAATGTGCAGTTGCCCTCTGTATCCAAGCCATAAATGCCTTCATAAGTGGAGTCAAGCAGGAGCTGGAGCTGATCTTTACTGGCCTGCAGGGCTAAGTTGACCTCTTCCAGCTCCTTGGCGCGCCGTCGCCTTTCAATGGAGTTCCAGATCCCGTTCATCAGCACCGTAATCTGGAATATATCATTCTCGTCGTAGTCTGCGTCCTTGTTGGCCAGACCAATAACGGCAGCTACTTTGCCGTCCATCATTACAGGAACAGACATGAACTTGGAGACTTTGATGTGGCCCTGGGGATAGCCCTTTTTGGCCGGATTGGCGGCTTTGAAATCGTTGACAATGACAGGCTTTTTCTGCCTAACAACTTCACCCCAGAAGCCCGTTTCACCGAGCCGTTGTTTCGACGCCGGCTCCATTACGGCGCAGTCTGCCAGCACACCTTTCGACCAGGAATTCAGTTCAAATACTTGGTACTCTTCATCATAGACATAAATGTAACCGTACTGGCTGCCGGTCAGCTTAAGCGATTCCTCCAGCACATGTTCAAGCTGCTCTTGAGTTGAATGGTACTCCTGGGTCAGCAGCTCCACTAAGATCGAATTGCGGTGAAGTGTCTTCTGATCCTGCATTTTCGCATTATACTCGGCCGTCACATCCTTGGTGTAGCCGCCTACCCCGTAACTGCCGTCAGCCAGTTTGACGGGGAATTTCTTGATTTTAAACACCTTATCTCCAGACTTGACCTCTTCCACAAGGGTAGTTTTCTGCTCCAACACTTTCCGGTCCGCAGCCTGGCGGTGGGCAGCAAGCTCCTTGTCTACTAGATCAAAATCATCGCAGCCGATCAGCTCCTCAGGTTCTGTGCTGTGAAGTGACGCAGCCGCCTTGTTAACAAAAACGTACTTTAACTCCCCATTCTTGAGCCAGATAAAGTTGCTGTCTGCATCGATATGTGTTTGGCGCAGCGTGTTAAATTCACTAATCTCCTTGTTTTGTGCCTTTAGCTTGCGAAGGCTGTTCAGCAGCAGGGCCCCTAGCACAACCAAGGCTGCAATCAAAAATGCGGACACACCGAAAAAGATATAGGTATTCCTGCGATTCTGCGCCTCCGCACTGATGTGATCGGTAACGTCATAGACGATGGCAAAAAGAGTGTCAGTGCCGTCCACTGTATGGGGACATGCATAGACCTGCACATTGCGGACTCTCCGTTCGCCAGGCGGTGCTCTACAAAGACACTGCTCAGGTTTTGCTCCACTGCAGTCTCCATTCTGGCCTCGACCGCTTCTGCCTCCATAATATCCAGGTCAGCAAGGGACATGGATTCAAGCTCTTTAATCGTATAGCCGTAAAAGTCTGAGGCAGCCTGATTGGCATGGATAATTGCGCCTGTTTCCGCATCCAACAGAAGCATGATCGAGCCGTGATGCTCAAAGATATGATCAAAGTCAATCTCCACAGATTGGGCAGACACAGAGCTGCCAATCAGCACAAGCAGGGCAGCAACTAAGATAGTCCGTTTCATTACCTCATCCCCCCAACACTGAAATAGTCACCTAAGGCAGTTTGTGCCCATAAGTTCCCTCTCTTCCCCCAAATGGTGCACGTTGAGATGTCTTCTGCCATTAGCTATCCTTTCCTCAAACTCCTCCCTAGTAAGCTGAAGGTAACTGGCCTGTTCCAACCTGCGCACCCCCTTTTTAACGAAGCCCGTGGACAGTGTCCGCGGGCTTGAGGCTTAAATGTTCTCCAGATTCAGTTACTCGAATCTAAATTAGCTTAAACTGGGCAACCATCTTTTGCAGACGTTCAGACATATGGCTGAGGTCTTGGGCAGAAGCGGCGATGCTGTCAATGGAGGCAGACTGCTCTTCCGTAGCGGCCGCCATCTCATGGCTGCCGGTCAAGATTCCGGTAATACCTTTGGAAAGTTCTTCGATTTGGCCAATAATGCTGTTGACTGAGTCGATGATCTCATCCATCAAGACACCGGTTCTGTTCACAAGCTCAGCATTTCGCTCTGCCTGTCCCACTCCCTGTTCGATGCCGAAAATGGTGCGCCTGGTTTCTGCCTGGATGCTCTGGATCAGATCCGTGATGCGTGTTGTGGACTGGGCTGACTGTTCTGCTAAGTTGCGCACTTCGTCTGCCACAACTGCAAAGCCCCTTCCGTGTTCTCCCGCTCTGGCGGCCTCAATCGCTGCGTTAAGGGCTAGAAGATTAGTTTGGTCCGCTATGCTGGTAATTACCTCGACAATCTCCCCTATCTCTTGGGACTCTTGGCCGAGAGTTTCCACTGTGGCTGAGATCTGAAGCATCACTTCTTTCAGTTCTGCGGTGCTTCTGATGGCTTCAGTAACCCCCGCACCGCCTGCTTTGGTGGAATCCAGAATTTCATTGGCCGACTCCACCATCTTCTGGGAGCTGCTGCTCATCTGTTCAACTGTGGAGGCAAATTCATTACTGGTGCTGGCAACTTCCTCGATAGAAGCACTGGTCTCCTCGGTGGAGGCAGACAGCTCCTGGCTGGTGCCGGCCACCTGCATTGCGGTCTGGGACATTTCATTGAGCACATCTCTAATCTCTGTTTTAGTGTTTTCGACCGCCCGGGCCATCTCTCCGAGCTCATCCCGTTTATTCAGATACTTAGGATCGATGCTGGTGCTGAAATCCCCCGCCGCCATCTTTGAGAGCTGTGCCTGATTGGCCTCGAGGGAGTTGACAATGCCCAAGGAGATCAAAAGAAGGATTCCCCCTAAAAGCAAAAGGGCAAGAACGCCGATTGTCAAGATGGCGACCAGCACTTCCCGCACCGACCTGTAGACCTCTTCCATGGAAAGGCCGATATTAATGGCGCCAACATGTTCGCCGTCAATGACAAGGGGAAGTGCTACGTCAAAGACGGTGATATCTTCAGCTGCATAGAAATATTCAGCGGCATGGCGCTCGCCCCTTTGGGCTGCCAAGACAACTCCATCATGGGCAGATGCCCCGCCAATCAGTTCAACGTTGCTGTGGGCAATATTGACCAGATTATCGTCAATTACAGCCGCATAAACAATGCCGGCAGAGGCTGCCAGATTATCCACTACACTTTGGTAACTGAACTGATCAGTCAGCTCCTGTATGTTGTTAGCCAAAATCCCAACTTGGACGATTTGCCCGGTTGGTCCCTTGGCATATCCGTATTTATAATAATCGTCTGAGCCTTCTGCCTGGCGGATACCTTCTATCCATTCCTGCTGATCTGAGGCGGCGAAGTCATGGATGGGATTACCGGGAGGTGCCACCCAGCCCAAGTCCTGTTCGTAGGCGGAGTAGACGACCTGAAAGTTGGCGTTGTACCAAAAGATGGCATCCACTTCATTGTCGGCTGCCAGCTGAGTCAGGTATGAGTTATTCATCATCACCCGATTGGTGACCACGGTGCGGGCTGTGCCCAGAATGCTCCGGTTTTGCACCAAATCAATCGTATTCAGGGCTCTGTTGCTCTCCTGAATCCTCACCAAAGACTGCTCAGCCAGATCTAGACCTAGGCGCTGCACTTCTTCAATCATGTTTTTCTGCACTAAGAAATATGTAATGCCTGCCAGAACGGAGACGGCGATAAAAAGCAACACAAGCGGCAGGCCAATGAGTTTGGCTCTAAGACTGGTAAACCTCCTGAGCAGCTTGAAGTTACGTGACATACAATCATCCTCCTCAACACTTTATTCAGTAGTTGTGCGGGAAGGCCGATTCATGCAAGAGTCTGGTTCCTGAGATCGGGCCAAGGCACGATCCTAATTTCGGCAACCTGACGATCCTAGTCGATGACCTTAGACCCACAGCTTTGCGTCCTGCCCTTTCGGGCAGTTTGCCTTTTCGAACCAAGAAACAGTCCTCCCTGAATGTGCAGGATCTCAACTTGTCTACAACTGCTTCACCAATCTCTCCTCGCCTATGTAAGTCCCCCAATCTCATCTCTTTCAAATCATGATTCTTTGCTAACGGGCAAACTCTTTTGCGATATTTTAATCATTCGTTCAAATTACCTAATCCCCTGCCTATTTTTGTCAATGGTATATGTGCAAAGTCAAGATACACTAGATTCCCTGGTAACATTTTTGATCCATTTGTTTCCCCGCAGGCGGAAAAAGGCAATGATCCACTTGAAGCACTGGTCAATCCGGGTGGCCAGAAACACCATGGGCAGCGGCAGGTTCCAGACAAAGGCAGCGAGCAAGGTCAAGGGAAGCACAACAAACCAGCCGCAGATCATATCCACCATCGCCACAAAACGGCTGTCCCCTGCGCCGCGGTTAATGCCCACAAAACAGCTGGCGTGGTAGGTTGTGCCGATCATCGTTACCGCAAGGATTGCAATCAGTTGCACGCTGAGGCCATACACTTCCGGGTTGGATGACGATCCGTACAGAGAAACAAAAGGCACCCTTAGCAGGAAGACTAGTCCAGCCATGACGAGGCCGACCCCGAAGAACATAATCTGGATCGTTTTCGAGTATTCCCTGGCAGTCTGATAATCTCCCCTGCCCACCGCCTTTCCGACTACTACAGCGGCACCTCCGGCCAGCCCGAAAGTAAAGAGCGTACCTAGATTGGCCATGGAGTTGGCAATGCTGTTGGCGGCCATGAACACCCCGCCCAATTGGCCGATAATTGCTGCCTTGAGCATGCCGATCAGGGCCCACTGGGCATCGGTGATGCCCACGGGAAGACCGTAGAAACTGTAGTCCTTGAGCATCGTCCTGTCGATCACCAGAAAATCCCTGGGTTTGAGTTCGATTTCCTTTTGGATATAAAAGGCGTACAGCCCAACTAAGATCATTTCGCTGATCCGAGCCAGTAAAGTGGCAATGGCTGCACCCCGCACGCCTAGGGCTGGGAAACCAAGTTTGCCGAAAATGAGGATGTAATTAAGACCAATATTGACCACCAATGTATGGAGGGCTGCATACATAGTGATTTTCACTACTTCGATGGTGCGCAGCATGCCGACTAAAGCTGTGGATATCGCAAAAGGAACATAAGAAAAACAAATAATGGCCAGATACTCAAGGGCCAGGTCAGTAATTTGGATGTCATTTCGATTGATTACAATCCCTACAATCGTCTCAGGAAAGAGTTTCATCAAGGCGACGACTGCTAAGGATACAATTATGCAGATCCACATCACCACAGCAAAGATGCGTTTGATCCGCTCCATATCCTTCCTCCCCCAGTACTGGGCAATCAGTACGGAAGAGCCGGCAATAAGCCCTGTCATAGTAGCTGTGAAGAGGGCCGTAATGCTGTTTACCTGAGCCACAGCGGCCTGGGCAAAGAGCCCGTGCGAGGTGGACGATACCATGATATCATCAGCGATTACTACCAGAAAACTAAGAAAGGACTGCAGTGCGATGGGCAGTGCAATCCTGAGCATTGTCATGTAAAACTCTCGATCTCTAACCATGTCCTGTCTCCAATGTCTAGTATTTTTTTGGCTTGGTTACTATTCTATACCACGGTCAGAGTATCCTGCAGGACAGATTTCTTAGCTTCTTTACAGATGACAAGGGGACTGCCTGGAGACAAAAACGGCAGATCCTGAATCTAGGATTTGCCGTTGTACTTCTCGCGGGTCGTAGGGGATTCGATTTCGTTTGCACCTACAAGCAGATTATTAATCACTATGCCCCAGGCATAGGCTTTTTCGCGAAAATCAAGACACAGCCTGTCCGGTCTTTACCGATCCTGCCCGGCGGCTGCCTTGCTTTGCACAAGCTCCTCCAGCAGGCTGAGCTCCTGTTCCAGCTTTTTTTGCTTCTGCTGAATAAAGACAGTATACAAAAGAACCAGTGCCCAAACAATGATATAGCCCGCAGCGAAAAATGTCATCCTAGTTCCCACCTTTTCTGAAATAGTTCAAGTTAGCTAAAGAGTTCGGCCTTCAGCCCCTTCACCCTCTGCTGCAAAGCGAGGGACTTAATGCGGAGCCTCAGCAAGTGCAGATACAAGAGGGAGAAAACGCCCACGCTCAAGAACATGGCTGCCTTCATTTCCGAGGTCAGACCCATGCCTTCTCCGGTAACAACCACCGGATGAATAGAGCGCCACCAGCGGGTGGAAAAGAAGACCAAGGGGACATTGACGAAGCAGATAATGCCGTACACGGCTGCCAGACGCTTTCTAGCTTCAGCCGCCCCCCCGCCTTGGAGTGCAATGTAGGCCACGTACATAAACCAGAGCACCAAGGTTGTGGTCAGCCTAGGATCCCAAGTCCACCACGTATTCCAGATGGGGTAAGCCCAGAGGGGACCGGTAAGTAATGTGCAGCTGATAAATACTGTACCTATTTCAGCGGAGGCTAGTGCTAGGTCATTGGCCCTTTCAGTTCGCTTCCAGAGGTAGAGAATGCTAGCGGCAAAAACTACGGTGAGGGCCAAAAGCCCTACCCAGGCCGAAGCTACATGGAAGTAAAAGACTTTCTGGACGATGCCCATGGTCCTTTCTACTGGAGCATAGAAGACTATCACACAAATATTAATCAGCATAATTGCGGTAAGGCCCAAAAAAACCGGGCTTTTGAGTCCCTGTTTCATCAGTTAACCCTCCAAAACATAGTCAAAGAGAACAAGAGGCAGTACTGTAAATACTAAATCAAAGATCATAAGCAGATAGAGCCAGCCCAGCACAGGTGCCACCTCCCCCGCCAGAGCCCGTTGAGTGCAAAGAATTGCCCCGATCAGGAGGGGGATTAAAATGGGAAAGGTTAAGATAGGAAATAAAAGCCGCGCCCCAGGCAGCTGAGCGGTAATCCCATTGAGAAGTGTGCCTGCTGCAGCCAGTCCCCAGCTGCCCAAAAGCAAAGCCGCCAGGAAAAACCAAAAAGTCACCTTGGCCGTCTCTACTTCGATAAATATCCAAAGCAGGGGGACTACTATCGCTTCCAAAAGGAGTAGCATGGTCAAACTGGAAAGGAACTTGGCGTAAAAAAGCACACTCCGATCGCCGCTGGCGAGAAGCAGAGCGTCCAAAGTGCCGTCTTCCTGTTCTTTGGCAAAGGATCGCTGCAGGGCGAGGACAGCCATAAAAAAGACGCTCACCCAGAGCACTGCCGGAAACACCTGCGCACTGCCGATTTCAACGAGTTCTAGTGCGAAACTGATCACAAAGACCAACATCGTTCCAAAAACAAGCGTAGCCAGTAGATGATCTGCGCTGCGAAACTCTTCCCTTAAGTCCTTCCAGTAGATCACAAAGACTTTCCGCCAGAATCTACCCACGGCCGTTCCCCCCTTGCACCGCCCGCCCCTCTTCCAGCCGGATTTCCTTATATGCCAAATCCTGAAAATGCTCGAGCTCGTGGCTGATCACAAGCTGAATGGTGCGGGGCCGATACTCGGCGAAAACCTGGCGCAGAATGTCCCGTCCCCCCAAGTCAAGGCTGGTGAAAGGTTCGTCATAGAGAATCAGCGAGGGATTGCCCACTAAAGCACGGGCCAAGGCCAGGCGCTGCTGCATACCCCGGGACAGCACAGACGCAGGCTCCAGGCGATAGAGCCAAAGGCCCACCAGTTCCAAAAGTTCCTGAACCCTCTCGGGGCTGCCTGTTTCGTAGAGCTGACCGAAGAAAGCCAGGTTCTCCTGGACCGAGAGGCTCCCGTAGAGCATGGGCCGGTGGGCAATAAAACCTACCCGGCAATGGTTCAGCTCCAGGTTTTCTCCATTCCAAAGGGCCTGGCCGCCGCTTTTTGGCATCAGGCCGGCTAAAATACGAAAAAGAGTGGTTTTTCCGGCTCCGTTGACCCCTGTGATCGCCACTAAATCTCCAGTGGAGGACTGGAAGGAAACGTCTTTAAGTATCTGTTTGAGGCCTATCTTTTTTTGCAGCCCCCTAAGCTCTAAAACGTCCTTGACCACGCCTTCACCTGCTTATCTGCTTTAGTTGCCGGCTTCGGGGCTAAAAGGCCGAGCGCTGCGCCTAAATACACTATTCCTGAACCAAACCAGATCCAGCTCACCAAGGCAAAACGCTGCAGATGGAGCTGGGCTGTCTGGCCTTCCCAGCCGGCAAGGTTTAAGTACAGATCTTCCCTGACCGTGCTGAGAATTCCTACCTCCGTAGAAGGCTGGCTGCGGTTTTCCCAGAAGGTCTTTTCTGAAGTCAACTCACCCAACTCCCGGCCTTCTCGGGAGACCGCAAGGGTTGTCCCCACCGAATAACGGTCTATCCCATAACGGGCCTGGAGGCCCATGTAGCTTACCACATAGGGGCCGAACTGGATCTCTTCACCCGGTTCCACCGAGACGAAGACGCTGTCAGTGTAGGCGGAAGAACCGGCAACTCCAATCAACATCACTAAAACGCCCATGTGCACTAAAACGCTGCTTAGCCTAAGGCGCCTCTCTTTTCCGCCCGCCAAAGACTTAACATGAGCGACGAGACCAAAGGCTGCGATAGCACAAGCTAGTGCAGCTGCACCTCCACCCTTGGTGAAGCAGGTGTATAACCCGACGGAAAGACCTACAAAGAGCGGAAGCCAGATTTTTCTCCAGAGAGCTGCCGTTCCAGCCTGCTTCCGGGGCAGAACCGGCGCCAGGCCCATGAGCAGGAAGAGAACTAAGAAAATGGGTACCGTAACTTGGTTAAAGAAGCCGGCATCCAAAATAATTTCCCTCCCCGTCAAAGTGCGGGAAATAAGAGGAAACATCGTGCCAAAAAATACTGCGGCAAAAAGGAGCAGCAAGAGAACACTACCCGCCTTGATGGCAAAGGTCAAAGAAAGCAGGGAGTGCTCTTCTGTTTCCAAGTCCAACAGGCGATCCCGGCGAACCCAGGCGAGCCCTAGGGAAAAAAGTAAAATTGCAGCCAGGACAGCCAGAAAAATTGAACCTAAGGCGCCTCCCGAAAACGCGTGAACCGAGTCCAAAACGCCGCTTCTAGTCAAGAAGGTGCCAAAAATAGTTAGGGCAAAGGTAAGTACAGTCAAGAAATAGCTCCACAGTTTACGGCCGGCTTGCTCTCTGCCTAGGTGCAAAGCATGAAGGAGAGCTGTTCCTGTTAACCAAGGAAGCAGGGATGCGTTTTCCACCGGATCCCAGGCCCAGTAGCCGCCCCAGCCCAGTTCAGTATAGGCCCAATGACCCCCGGTGACTGTACCGGCAGTTAAAAAGAGCCAAGCCAAAACAGCCCAGGGCTTGACCTCCTCCAGCCAGTCATCCCCGCCCTCTCTTTTCCACAGTGCGGCAGTCATAATGGCAAAGGGAACCAAAAAGCCGCTAAAGCCTAAGAACAGCAGGGGAGGATGAATCACCATGCCCAGGCTCTGGAGCATGGGGTTCAGCCCCTGTCCGTTGATGGGGGGATCGGCCAAGCTCTCAAAAGGAGAGCTGACAAAGAGCAGCAGGATCATAAAAAGGACCCGTACTGCATTGATCACAGTATTTACCCGCAGATCGAAGTCTTTTTCCCTAAAGCTGCGTTTTCCCTGCACCGCCAGGGAAAACAGGGAGATAATTACAAGCCACAGCAAAAGAGAACCGCTCTGTCCTGCCCAGAGAGCGCTGATTTTGTAAACTACCGGCAGGCTGCGGGCTGAGTTGCGAGCCACATAAGCAAGCTCAAAATTGTCAGTCAGAAAACTGACCACCAGCGCCAGCGTACTTAGGGCCGTGGTCAGAACGGAGCATGAATTAGCCTTGCGCGCCAAATCCGGCGCCAGTCTAAAAAGCCCGGCGCCGGCAAGCAGAGCGAGCAAAGCGAAACCAAGAGCAAGATAAAGAGTGATAAGTCCTAGATAGTGCACTATTCTTCTCCTTCATACTTGGATGGGCACTGCAGCATTAATTTGCTCACCAGAAATTGTCCCTGCGTATTGAACTTCCCTTCGACAATCACCTCTTGGGCGTGGTGGAAGTTGTCGGGAAGAACACCTTGATACACCGCCTCGACCTGGGCGTCCTGATCGGCGAGGGAGAACTCTAGGCGGGGGATGCTGGAGTTGTAATCCACGCTGCCTTCTACCAGCTGTCCCTTGAGCCGCAGTTTCTGATCCGTCTCTTCCAAGGCGCTGGTTTCGGAGATTGTGTAATAATAGGCGGCTGAGTTTTCAAAGGCTTGAAAAGCCAGCCAGCCTAAGAAGAGCGCTGGCAAAAGTGAGAAAACTACAATTTTTACTTTCTTGGTCATAGCTGTTCCACTTCCTGTAACCTAACTTTGAAATAGGCTTGGGAAAGCGTCTTAACCGCTTTCCCAAGCTTGTATTACTTAGTGGCCTTCGTGGCAGCCCTTGCAGTCCATTTTGCCTAGGGTATCGTCGGCAAAGCCGCCCACATGGCAGTCAAAGCAGGCCTTAGTTTCTTCGGACATGGGATGAGCTGGTACAAAAGTGCCGGCTAACATTTGATTCATGTACATGGCCGCTTGAGCCGCTACATCCCCGGTGAGGGCCTGGCAGCGGGGACCTCTTTCGCTGGATTTCTTGCCGGACACTTTACACCAGTTAGCAATGGATGCGTGGCAGAGCGGGTTGCCGGCCACACTGCGATGCTCAATACTTAAGGGCAGTGCTGTAGCGCTGTACCAAGCCATCAGCTCATTGACAACAGCTCCCATGGCCTGGCCGCCGAACACTAAGGATACTGCAGCTGCCGAACCATTCAGCGCGCCGCACAGTGTACCCCAGGCCACTCCTCCGCCCTTACCGAAGTTCATAATCTGGGAGGGAACGAAGCTGAAAGGCTCGCCAAGTTCCTCCAGAATGGCCTTAAAAGCACCTTCTGCACAGCCCAAACCTTCGCCGTAGTACTTAGCGCCGAGCTCCCGCACCCTCTCCACATCCAAGGGTTCAGTGAAGTAGTCGGTCCAGGGATAGTCTGGAAGATCAACCATGGCACCTTCAGCCTTGGGTGCAAGCACCCCTAGACCGCTGGTGGCCAGGGCCAGACCTGCTGCTGCTCCCCCGGCTCTGACCAAGAAGTCTCTCCTAGACAACACTTTTTTCTTAGCTTCCATCTACATGCGCCTCCATTTTTTATTTATGAATCTTTAGACAAAGATTTCCGAGGTTGGAACAAACCTTATAAGAGAATGGCATTTGTTCTTACGTTCACAAGCACAATCAAAAAAACAAACTTACTCCTGCTGGGCTTGTTTTCTGCGAACCACCACTTTGGCCAAGATGATGCTCAACTCATACAAAAGCACCATGGGCAGGGCCATGAGCGATTGGGAAATGATATCGGGCGGCGTGAGAACTGCTGCCGCTATAAAGATCATCAGAATCATATACTTCCTGTAATGTACTAAAGTCTCCGGCCTTAGGATGCCTGTACCGGTCAGCAGCAAGACTATAAGCGGAAGCTGAAAGACAAGCCCAAAGGGTAGAACCAGGCGAAGCACAAAAGATATGTAGTTGCCAATGGAGATCATAGGTTCTAATGACTCTGTGCCAAAACCCAGGAAGAACTTGTAAGCCAGCGGGAGGATCACTTGATAGGCAAAGGAGACTCCCACTACAAAGAGTACTGCAGACAAAGGCAAACCTAGGTACAAAAGGCGCCTTTCCCTTTCTAAAAGGCCCGGGACAATAAAGCGGATTACTTGGTAAAGGACAATAGGCGAACCTAAGATAATTCCCACTGCCAAAGCGACTGTGAGGTGCATCATAAAAGCTTCGCCGGGATAGAGATAAACTAGTTCCCCAGGAAGCCGCATCAAAAACTTCACAATAGGACCGGAGAAGTAAAAGCCTACTAGAACTCCTGCGATCAAGGTCAGGATGCAGATGATGATTCGCGACCTCAACTCTGCCAAATGCTCTACAAGGGTTAACCCTTCTTCAATCTGCGTTTGCCGCCTCTTGATCATTAACATCCACCAACCTATATCTTATGCACTGTTGTTTTCCTTGCCTTCGGTTCCTGTATCATCTGCCGCTGGATCCAGCCCTCTGGTTGCATTTTTAAACTCCCGCAGTCCCTTGCCTACCGCTTTGCCGATTTCCGGCAGTTTGGCAGGCCCAAATACAACTAAGGCAATGACTAAAATAAGTACCAGCTCACCAATTCCAATCCTCCCCATGGCTCACTCCTCCTTCCCGCATCAAATGTATCTATTTAAAGCGTATCATTGTTAATTTTTTGTGTCAATAGTATCCAGGGGATTTTGTGAACTTATTTACAGAGTGCTTAATGCTTAGAAGGAGCTGAATAGCCCTATCCCCCCGCTCACTTATTCCGTTAACCGAACCTCCTTTTCAGCGCCTTCCATCGGAAAACCGGCAAAGGATCGGCTGATTGCAGCTGACTCTGTCATGAGCCAGGTTATCAGAAAGAAACATAAAGCTCAGTTGTGTAATAATGGTACGTTGAGTTAGGGTTGTAGGCTGTACCGACGCCGAGGTAACGATATCTGCTGTTCAGCATGTTGTTTCTGTGGCCTAGCGAATTCGCCAGCATGTTGAATGAGTCAATCCCATAAATCCGCCCAGCAGCAATATTCTCCCCCCAGGCGGTAAGATGCCGCTCGTTAACTGCGCGATAACGATCGTAAGGATCCCGGCCATCCTGGGAAGTGTGGCTGAAGTAGTCACTATCGGCCATATCCTGGCTGTGCAGCCGGGCGGCTTTAGCAGCAGCTTCATCCCACAGCAAAGGGCTTTTGCCATAATTGACCCTAAAGGCATTAATACAGTCAAACTGCTGAAGGGACTGTACGTTTAAATAGCCTGCCGCAGACGCATTCGCATCACCTTTTTCTGTTGCTGCAATGACGGCATGCACGGTGTTGTCGGCATGCTGATCGTAATAGACCTCAAGGATGGTATCTGGAACTTGCTCATAGCTTTTTGTTTCAGAATCTCCCCAGGAAACCCCGTTGCTTAGGGCAAATCCACGGGAGTTGGTATAAAACCCGCAGATTTTCCCTCCATCGACTGCCAGCATAACGAAATTAGTGTAATCTTCGTTATACACATACCAGGTCAAACCGAACATGCTTTGTTCTATTCTGTTTGGCTCCGGAAGCTCTGTCGAGGATTGGCCGATACTGTACACCTGTCCGCTCTGCATCATCAGACTGAGGTTTTGAGATTCCCTGCCTTCAGGGATAAAAAAAGCTGTCACAGTCTGGTCTTGGTCAATCCAAATTTCAGTCTCGGAATCGTATTTGCTTGCCACTTCCCCAGTCCAGTGACTGAATCTCCAGCCCGAACCGGCCTTGGCTTCGAGTTTCAGAGGCCCTTTTTTCACCGAGTGGGAGCCAGGCGGCGGATTGATATAGCCAAAGCCGTCGAACTGCATTATGAGGGTATGTTTGCCCCACCCGATCACATCCCCAAAGCATCCTGAGGTTAGCAACACAAGGATGGCTAAAACAACAAGCACCAAACGCATCCTGCTTCTCATTTTTCTGCCTCCTCCTTGCCCAGCCGCTAGGGTGGGTGGGCTTGCCCGTCTTCGACACCTAGTTGGCTGAAACAAGCCTGGTTCTAGCCATATATTGTAAATACTTCGCTCTGTTATAGAGCCTTCCTGCTGACAGTGCGCAATTGCACTAGGATCTTCAAAATCCGCACCTTTGAAAAATTGCTGCTCATCAGCGTTACACCTCTGCCGTCATTTCCTGTCCGCCACTTAATTAGCACCAAGCTGCCTGTCATTTCATCATGCCGAAAAGCGCGCTTTGTGGATTTTCCATCCCGACACTATTGATCTTAACAAAATAATCTTCGCAGGAAATTAACGCCTCGGCTAGAATAATAACAAGTGATGTTTAAATGGGAATAGATGGATGAAGAAAGTCATTAGGGGGTGTATTTGGGAAAAGACTGGATGTGCGTTTGAACCGTAAGTACTTGGGAAAATAGGAAAGGAGTGTAATTATGCGTAAGACATTTGTGCTAAGCTTGCTGTTGATTCTAACACTCGTCTTTTCGGGATTGGCTTCTGCTGCGGAAATCACGGTATGGTGCTGGGATCCACTCTTTAACATCTATGCCATGGAAGAAGCGGCTAAGATCTACGCGGAGATAAACCCTGATGTCACCATTAACATTGTAGAGACACCATGGGATGATGTGCAGACTAAGCTGACCACTGCTGTCATGGCTGGACAGCTCAATACCCTGCCCGATATTCTCCTTATGCAGGGCAATGCGCTGATGAAAAACGTCATGAATTACCCCGGAGTTTTCTACGACTTAACTGATTCAGGCATAGACTTTTCCCAGTTCGCAGACTTTAAAGCAAACCACACAATAGTGGAAGGACGCAATTACGGCGTACCCTTTGACAACGGCGCGGCCATTACCGCCCTGAGGGTTGACATCTTAGAAGAAGCCGGCTACACAGTAGACGACTTTACCGATATTACCTGGTCACGCTTTATCGAAATCGGCAAAGACG
>JAAYOM010000097.1 GCA_012520315.1 Bacillota bacterium
ATACATGTCTTTCAGTGTAGTAATTAGGGGCAAAGGGCCAAAATCCTGCAAATAAAACGGGAAATTAACATTTCAGTTTAGAATGCCTGTCCAAATGTGTTGCAGTTCGCCGTATTCCGAACATGGAAACTTCTGTATGCTGTGAAAATTGTAAAGGAATGGAGTGGTAAAAGACCAGTAATCTAGGTGCTGGCCAAATAGAGGGCATAGCGTAGGGGCTGGCGATAGATTTCACTAAGGAGCCTGCTGTTGCCAACTTCGCAAAAAGTGCTTTTCATAGGCTTGGCGTTGAGCTCAATAATCCAGATTGCGCCCAGTTGATCGAGGCCAAAATCAACACTCAACTCTCCAAGGGAGCCGAGGGATGTTTCTGCTGCTTGGGCTGCCTGGATACTCAGTTCAACCAGCCGGGGTAAGAGATCGATGCCCGGGAATGCCTGCCCAACCGCCTCTTCTGCCGAGCAAATGGCGTGACTGACATTGGTTATATAAGAATAAGAGAGTGCCAGGCGGCTGAGCATGCCTGTAACCTCCCAGAGACCGTTGTTGCCTTTTTGCACCAGGCAGCGGACGTCAAATACTCTTCCGGCCGCAGTTGCCAAGGGAATGAACTCCTGGATGATAAAGTCTCTGTTCATTAGTGATTCCAGTCCAGAGACAAGATCCTCTGTGGAGCGGAAGCGGGCGATCGGTGATTTGGTGCCGTGATGCAGATAGTAGTTGCCTTGCTCTTCTCTGACCAGCAGCACCTGGGTTCCCAGCTGCCCTTTAGCGGGCTTTACTATTGCTTGCTTAAAACGTTGGAGAAAGCGGCTTAAGCTCTCTGGGCTGTATGGGGCTGAGACCGGCAGGTATGCTTTCAGGTCGGAGTTGGCCAGAATTTGATGGATTGTCCATTTGTCAAAGCGGGTAATGTGATTGAAGACTTTGTTCTTGCCGATTATTGTCTCCAGCCTGCTGACCACCTTCGGTTTGGGACCATAGTAGCGGTTGTAGAACGAACGGGGCAGTGGGGCTGTCTTTTCTTCCCACTCCTGCCCATTATAGATGAGGCCTTGGACCTCATGGTTTTGCCAGTCAATTCTCCTTGCAGTTACCAGCACCAAATCTACGCCTAAATCACGAGCTGATTCTTCATAGCCCGTGATAGGCTGAAAAAACGGGGACAGCAGTCCGATTTGCGCTTTATTCATAACGGCCTCAACCTCCATATGCTAGTGCATACTATCGAAAAAGGAGCGGCATGTTCCTTGTACTTGGAAACTTAGTACTTCGGTACCATGCCTCTTGTGCCTTTCCCTTCATATAGTGAGGTTAAGGAGGGATAAGATGGGCTATAGAAATTTGTGTTGTCGTTGTCCTGAAAGCTGGGCTAATTATATCAACCGCTGGGTATACATTATTCTCGGTGAAGATGAGGGCGGCTTGTTTGACGCAGAATGGCAGTTGACCCAAGTCCAGGACACTTATTTGGTGTTTAGGCGTCCGGTTGTGGATCTGGGCGGCTGGCAGAGGGCGATTATACCCTGCCAAAAGATTGTGGCACTAGTTGAAGCACCTGAACCGCCATTTCCAGTCAATAATTAATTGGCGAACAGAAATCCAAAATAAAGTAGGCGTACAGCTGGAAGCGGTACGCCTTCACCATTTTATAAAATGGCCAGAACTGCTTTCAGGTCTGCGATAATGTCGCTTGGATCCTCTAGTCCAACCGATAAGCGGACTAAGCCGTCTGTAATGCCGCATTTTTCACGTTCTTCCGGTTCGTAAGGGGAGTGGGTCATGGAGGCAGGATGTTGTATCAAAGTTTCGGTGTCCCCTAGACTCACCGCTAAGGTGCACAGCCTGACGCTATTCATCAGTGTCCTTCCGGCTTCTGTGCCGCCCGTCAGTTCGAAGGCAATCATTGCCCCGGGAAGCCGCATCTGCTTTTGGGCCAGCTCATATTGGGGGAAACTCTCCAAACCTGGGTAATAGACAGTGTCAATAGCGGGATGTTCCTGCAGAAATTCGGCTATTACTTGGGCATTGGCACAATGTTTTTCCATGCGGATCTCCAGCGTTTTCAGGCCGCGACAGACAAGGTAGGCGTCGAAGGGGCTCAAAACCGATCCTGTCATGTCCTTGATGCCAAAATAGCGAACCTGGTCAATGAACTCTTTTTTGCCTGCGACAATACCGGCAATTACATCTCCATGGCCGTTGAGATACTTTGTGGCAGAATGCAAAACTACATCGGCACCGAGTTCTATGGGTCTTTGCAGGTAGGGGGTGCAATAGGTATTGTCAACAAAGACCATGCAGCCAGGTATTTCGTGGGCCAGGGAACAGATGGCCGAAATATCTGCAATTGTCATGGTGGGATTGGCCGGAGATTCGAGGTAGACGACTTTAGTATTAGGACGCAAGGCACTCTTAACATCCTCGATACTGCTGATGTCAACGAAGGAGGTCTCGATGCCAAACTTGGCAGCGCCATGGCCCAAAAAGGCAAAAGTGCAGCCGTAAAGGGTTTTTCCGGCCACAACATGATCTCCCGGCTCAAGGGCAGTCCAGAGCGCGGATGTAATCGCGCCCATACCCGAACCCGCGGCCACCGCGGCTTCCGCTCCTTCTAACAATGCTATTTTCTGTTCGAGCTCTGTGGAGTTGGGGTTGCCCAGTCTTGTATAGATGTAACCCTCCTCTTCCAAAGCAAACCGCCTGGCTCCCTGTTCAGCGGAGTCGAAGCGGAAGGTAGAAGCTTGATAAATTGGAGTGACTAAAGCCCCAGCTGCGTTTGGACTCTGCCCTCCGTGAATGGCCCGTGTTGCAAAACCCATGGATTTCAGATCGTTTTTCATAGTTTCCCCTCCGTTTTTTTACATCCAGTTAACTCCATTATACACTACGACAATATGTTTGGAAAGTAACGGAGCCGGTAAAAGGATTTACCCATCCCGCGGGGTATATTTAATGAAGATATGCAAAGAAGAGAGGGTGGGGCCCATGGATGAGGCCAGAAGTGATTTAGCAAAACGCACAAAAAGGGGCATGCATTTTATCGCAGCCTCTGTTGTGCTTTGGACAGGAGTTTTAGTCGTCTGGCTTTTACCCATCGAGAACATCTTGACCAGAAATCTCCTTACTTTCTTTTGCACTGCCCCCTTAATGCCCTTAGCATTCTTGTTTTCCAAGCTCCTGCGTGCGGAGTTTTCTGCCAAGGACAACTCCTTGAACAATCTAGGCATTCTTTTTTCAGTCAATCAAATGTTATATATCTTAATTGCCATGTGGGCCTATGCAGCGGCTCCAGCGAGCATGGTGATGATCTTGGCCATTATCTTCGGGGCGCATCTTTTGCCATTTGCGTGGCTCTATCAATCCCGGGCCTATCTTGTCATGTCAATAATTGTCCCTATTTCTATGTTAGCTGTGGGCTATAATCTGCCGGAAGAAAAAGTGTTTATCCTGGCTGGCATAATGATCTGCCTGGAGATAATTTTCGCTGTTTGGCTGGGGGCAGAGGTTCGCAAAGATAACTCTACGGGAGGGAAAGAAGCGTGAGGGAGAACATTGTGGCTACATTTTCCATTGTAGGGCACGATCCCGCGACTGAAGAATGGGGGATCGCTGTCCAGTCCAAATTCTTGGCGGTGGGATCAGTCGTTCCCTGGGCCCGGGCAGGTGTTGGCGCAATTGCTACTCAGTCCTATGCCAACACGAGCTTCGGCCCCCTTGGTCTTAAGCTCTTGGCGGAGGGAAGAACTGCCGCTGAAGTGTTGGACATGC
>JAAYOM010000098.1 GCA_012520315.1 Bacillota bacterium
AGATCTCATCCTTGCTGTAGGCACTCGTCTGGCGGATTTCCCCACCGCATCGAAGACAGCGTTCCAAAATGAAGATGTGGATATTATTACAATCAATGTGAACCGCCTAGACGGGTTTAAGATGAATTCCCTGCCGGTTCTCTCCGATGCCAAGCTTGGTCTGGAGGAACTGCAAAAAGCACTGGAGAAGTCTGGCTACAAGGCCAGTTACACCAATGAAGAGCTGGCCCAATTGAAGCAGGAATGGGAACAGGAAGTAGATCGCCTCTATAACCTCGAGAGCGATCGAGGCATTGTGCAAACCACAGCGCTAGGTGCGGTCAATGACTTTGTTCAGGCGGACGATATCATTGTCTGCGCTTCAGGGAGCCTCCCTGGGGACTTGCATCGCTTGTGGCGCTCCAAGGGCATTAAGACCTATCATATGGAGTATGGGTTCTCCTGCATGGGCTATGAAATTGCAGGCGCCTTAGGCGTGAAACTGGCCCATCCTGAAAGGGAAGTCTATGCCCTGGTCAGTGACGGAAGTTACCTGATGCTCCATTCCGAACTTCTAACCAGTATCCAGGAGGGCGCCAAGATCAATGTCGTTATGTTCGATAATGGCGGTTTCCAGTGCATTAAGGATTTGCAGATGAGCCGGGGCAGTAAAGAGGGCTTCGGAAACGAACTTCGCTATCGCTCCTCTGAGACCCAGAGGCTGGATGGCGAGTATATGCAGGTTGATTTTGCCCAGATGGCGGCGGCTCTAGGGGCCAAAACCTTTACTGTGCGCAGCTTAGCTGAACTGCCAGGCGCCCTGCGTGCTGCCAGGGAGGAAACAACCAGTACCCTTATTGACATCAAGATCATACCGGGGACCCATTCGCCAGGTTATGAGTCGTGGTGGAGAGTGGGTGTGGCAGAGGAATCTAAGAATCCTTCAGTCTTGGAGGCTCAGAGGCGGGATCGCCAGTATTTAGAAGAGCATCAGAAAAACTAGAATCTGGGGTGGAAAAGCATGCTAAAAAAAGGTGATGTTAAGTTAGGAATTGCGCCAATCGCCTGGACCAACGATGATATGCCAGAACTGGGCGGGGAAATCTCGTTTGAACAGTGTATTGACGAAATGGCTTTGGCAGGTTACGAAGGAAGTGAGGTCGGCAATAAGTATCCCCGGGATCCTGAGGTGCTCAAAAAAGCCCTCGAACCAAGGGGACTAGAGATTGCCAGTGCCTGGTTCAGCTCCTTTTTGACCACCAAGGAACTGAGCGAAACGGTAACGGAGTTTATCAAGCATCGGGACTTTTTGCATGCCATGGGTGCGAAGGTTATTGTCGTAGCTGAACAGGGACACTCCATCCAGGGTCAGATGGACACACCGCTCCATGCCAATAAGCCTGTCTTCACTGATGCTGAGTGGGACAGACTCGTTGACGGACTGCATCATTTAGGGGCGCTGGCCCATGAAAAAGGTATGCAGATTGTCTATCACCATCATATGGGAACAGGCGTACAGACCTTCCCAGAGGTAGAGCGGCTGATGGGTGCTACAGACCCTGAACTTGTCTCCCTGCTCTTAGATACAGGCCACATTGCCTTTGCCGGCGGGGATCCTGTCAAGATGATTGAGAAGTTTGGCCCCCGCATCAAGCATGTTCACTTCAAAGACTTGCGGGCTGAGGTTGAGCAGGCTGTCGAGACAGAACAGCTGAGCTTCTTGCAGGGAGTCAAGCGGGGCGTCTTTACAGTACCCGGTGACGGACGCATCGACTTTGTGCCAATCATCGACGGCTTAAATGAGATTGACTACAAGGGCTGGATCGTTGTGGAGGCAGAACAAGACCCTGCCCTCGCCCCTCCTTTGGAGTATGCACGCAAAGCACGGGCTTACATTAAAGAAAAGGCTGGATTATAGTAGAGAAAGGCGGTATTGTATGACCGAGAAAATTCGCTTTGGTGTTATTGGCGCTGGCCGGATCGGCAAGATCCATGTTGAGAACCTTTGTTACAGTGTGCCGGATGCAGAGGTAGTCGGGATTTCTGAAGTAGAAGCAGCCCTGCCGGCCACAAAGGAGTGGGCCAAAAAGTTTGGCATTACCAATATTGTTTCAGATCCAATGGTTTTGATCTCTGATCCCAATATTGACGCTATCGCAATCTGTTCTCCCACTGAGACCCATGCAGATTTGATTATCGCCTGTGCACAGGCGGGCAAAGACATCTTCTGCGAGAAACCTATCGCCAATGATGTTAAAAAGACCAAAGAAGCTCTGGAAGCAGTGGAGGAAGCAGGCGTAAAGCTGCAGCTTGGATTTAACCGCCGCTTTGATCCTAACTTTAAGCGCATTCGTGAACTTGTCCAGACGCAGGAAGTAGGCGAACCCCATATCATCAAGATTACTTCCCGGGACCCTGAACCGCCTCCGGCAGAGTATGTCAAGGGATCCGGGGGTATCTTCCTGGATATGACCATCCACGACTTCGATATGGCCCGTTATCTGTCGGGCAGCGAAGTAGAAGAGGTTTACGCCTCGGGTAGTGTGCTGATCGATCCAGCCATTGGTGAAGCAGGCGACTTTGACACTGCCGTAATTATACTTAAGCTTACCAATGGATCCACCTGTGTGATTGATAACAGCCGCCGGGCCGCCTACGGCTATGACCAAAGGGTAGAAGTCTTTGGTTCCAAAGGCAGTGCCCAAGCCTATAATAAGACGCCGACCAATGTGGAAGTCAGCACCGGTGAAGGAGTCAGCACTGACAAACCCCTGTTCTTCTTCTTGGAACGCTATATGGAGTCATTTGCCCAGGAACTGCGGGATTTTGTGGAGGCCCTGCGGACAGGGGCTGAGCCCCCTGTGACGGGAAATGACGGTCTGCAATCTCTGCTGATTGCCAGAGCCGCCACCAAGTCAGCCCATGAAAACCGGCCCGTGAAAATTAGTGAAGTACTATAAAAAGTAACACCCTTGTATAGTAACTGCTGGCCTCCGGGTTAGCAGTTACTGTTGTGTCTAGGCTTGAGCTTGAAAAAGTGTCCAAGGAGGTATATTGTGACAAGTAGGGAAAAAGTGGTCTTAGTTGCAGGTCCAGTCTTTGTAGATTCTATCTTCAGCGGTCTGCCCGCCATGCCTGAGCTGGGTAAAGAGGTCTACGGGGATCATTATCTTGTTACCATTGGCGGCTGTGCCATAACGGCAATCGGGCTGGCCCGCTTAGGGATATCCGCCGAGATCGCCACCGCCATCGGCGGGGATTTGTTTGGAACGTTTCTGGAGGATCGCCTGGCCAAGGAAGGAGTATCGGACCGGGGCCTGGTTAAGATAGAATCTGAACATACCAATGCCACAACTGCCATGGTTTATGCCGGAGATAGGGCCTTCGTCAGCTACAGCGGCGCAGAGCTGCCCGAAAGCGAATTGATTAGGAGAATGTCTAGAACCGGTGAACTCCGGGATTCCTTTGCCGGAGTCAGCCATTTGCACCTGGGGCTGCGGCTTGATCCCGGGCTGAATTCGGTGCTGCTGGCTGCTCGGGAGAAGAAGGTCACCACATCTTTAGTCTGCGGCTGGGATGGGGTGGAGTACTATGGGGATAAACCTGAGCTGATGGGCAGTATACTGAGTAATACCGACTTTTTCTTCTGCAATCAGCTGGAGGCCGAAACTATCTCGAAGCAAGCGTCCATTGACGATGCTGTGGCCTTTTTTGCCCGCTATGGCTGCCATCCGGTAATTACCCGGGGCGGTGAGGGGGCGGTTACGCTCGATGAAAATGGGGACCTGATTAAGGTTCCGGCCCTTCAGGTTGATTTTCTTGATGCCACTGGAGCAGGAGACTCTTTTGCAGCCGGTTTTATAGCGGGTCACATCTTAGGCTATGAGCTAAGCAAGAACCTGCAATTAGCCGCAGTCTGCGGATCCCTGTCCACAACTGCCCTAGGCGGCACAGAAGGATTTCCGAAGACACTCTCAGAGGCCCTGCAGCATCTGGGAGAACTAAGAATGGAGGAACAAGATTGAAAGCAGTAATTGTTGGTGCCGCCGGTGTGCGCACACCATATCTGATTAAGGCCATCTGGCAGAAGAGGCAAGTTCTGAATGTAGACAGCCTGACTATGATGGACATAGATGCGAAACGGCTGGGCCTTTTGGAAACCGTTGTCTTAGAGATGATCGATGACCCTGAATTTCCCATCACCGCCACGACAGATCCCCGGGAGGCCCTTGCAGATGCGGGGTTTGTGATCTTTACCATCCGGGTTGGCGGCATGGAAGCCCGGGCCGTTGATGAACAGGTACCCTTGAAATATGATGTGCTCGGCCAGGAAACCACCGGCCCTGGCGGATTTGCCATGGCAATGCGCACTATCCCGGTTATCTTGAATTACATGAAAATCCTCGAAGAGGTGGCTCCTAACGCCTGGGCCATCAACTTGACCAACCCTGCAGGTCTGATCACTCAGGCCATTACAGCTTCAGGCTTCAAGCGCGTTATCGGTATTTGCGATACCCCCAGTGAACTGTTTAAGGATGTCGCCAGGGGGATGGAGATTCCCCTCGAAGAGCTGTGGTTTGAGTATTTCGGCATTAATCACCTAGGCTGGATCAAGCGGGTGCTGCATCGCGGCAGAGATATTTCCCAGGAGGTCTTGGCCAATGACAAGGCCCTGCTCAGGCACGGCGACAGTATGCTGGACCCCGATTTTATCCGCAGCATTGGCATGATCCCCAATGAATATCTGATGTTTTATTACCGCAATCGTTCCATTATTGACAGGGTGAAGGCCAATCGCATTACCCGGGCGACGATGATTGAGGAATTAAATGATCGCCTGTTTGTAGAATTGGAAAGACTAGGCCAGGCACAGCCCGGCGCCTCCCTGAAGGTTTATGAACAGTACTCTCGGGCACGTGACGCCAGTTACATGAAGATAGAAACATCCGACTTGTCCTATGACAATATGCTGGACGCGCTGTGGGAAGAAGCCAAGGAAGCTCCCGCTTCTGCCAGCGAAGAACCAGAAGGCTATGCCGGCATTGCCTTGGCTGTACTAGAGGGTATCTTCGGAAATTCACCTCAGATTGTGATCGTTAATACCTTAAATCACGGTGCAGTCAGCTGCCTGGATCCTGATGATGTTGTCGAATTGCCGAGCTATGTTGACCTAAACGGCGTTCACCCCCTGGCAGTATCTGCCATACCGGAAGAGAGCCGCGGGCTTTTGCAGATCGTCAAGAACTACGAACGCTTGACGATCCAGGCAGTTCAGGAAAACTCTTATCAAAAGGCATTACAGGCCCTAACGGTGCATCCCTTGGTTCCTGATGCCGAAATTGCCGGCAAGATTCTCGACGACTTTATGGTCCAGCATGCCCAGCACTTCCCTGAACTGAAGTAAGCAAAACGGGCTGCACTTGATGAAACGCCTGCGAAGGAAGTTTTCATCAGTACAGCCCTTCTTCTATTTCCCTGCCAATTCCCTTAGTTTTCCGTAAACCAGCTTGCGCTTTTCCAAGAACCAACTGGTTTCCCTCGGGTACTCCTTAAAGGTGAGGGGTTGATCTAAACCTTCCTCCACAAGTGCAAGCACTGCATCGCGCCCGATATATTCTTCCAGAAGACTGAGGGCCCTGATGTCCTGAAACGCTTCGGCCAGGATCTTTAGGCGCAGGGACGGCAAGGGTCCGCTGGCACCGGGATAAACCACGAAGGTATCGCCGGCCGGCACCCAGTAGTCGCCGTCAGTGACCCGGAAGGGATCAATTGGAAATTTGGACTGCTGGGAGTAGTAGAAATTAAACCCCCAGTGGAGAAAGCCCTTGATCTGATACTTATAGAGCTGCAGGCCTAAAATGCGGGTACGGGCCGATGGCTGACAGATAAACCGGTTGGACACGTCAACGTCCTGAGCGCTGCAATAATAAGTCCAAAGATTGGGCACTCCATTTTCCAGAAAGGGTTCAATGGCATCTGTAGCTGGAATTGCCGTTTGCACCAGGCCGGACTGGTAGAACTCAAAGTCCGAGAGGGCATCCATGATTGGAAAATCCGCCAGGTGCCGGTGCATAATAGTACTGGCGCTTCGATAGGATTCTAAAGTGTTCAGATAAGGTTCATCAGAAGTGTGGAAGAAGACCCGCTTTTCTAGTTTCCGTTCTCTGACGAACTCTACCAGCCGGGGCAGGAACTGATCAAGGAAGTTCTGATACTCAGGGGACTGGGCGTCTGTTTTCCAGCCGAAAATGCGTTTGATTTCTCCGTTTTCTGTTGCCACAATTTTCGGGGCATGGTTCGCGCCCCACTGGGTAAAGAGGTGGGAGAATTCAAAGTACTGCATGCCCTGCTGCTCACACAGATCAATCCACCGGACCAGCCTGCTAAAATCAAAGCTGTACTGATCTTGCCTCTTAGTGACGCCCACCAATTGTACAGTGGGGCGTTCCCCGCCAATTTGGGTATCCAGGGGAGGGGTAAACAGGGGAGTGAGGATCATATTGGCCCCATGCTGAACTGCGCAGGCAATATACTGCTCCAGGCGATGCCAGTGTTCTTCGCTGAATACCTCCACATCGTACCAGGTGGCCAGGCAATCGGCATGGAGCCATTCGGTGTGGATGATTTTCTGAGGCGGCAAAGCTGCATCGAGCACCTCCAGCTCAAGCTGGGAACGGGTCAGTTCTTCCCCCTCCTCGCTTGCCAAGCTGATTTCGATCTCATACTTCCCAGGTTCCAGCATGGCGTCTCCGCCGAGGGAAAACCAAAGGGAACGGGACTGCCCGGGCAGAATAACAATGCCTTCTTCCTCAACCGGTTCTAAGAGATCGGGATATAAGCCGGGCGCTGTGCGCAGAACATTTAGGTCGCGCAAGTGGTTAAGGGGCAGCTCAACCGGGATCAGCCCTACCTGATAAACTGATATCAGGGGCTTTAGGGCAGAGTTTACCCTTACCTTTACATTACGGAATTTCTCTGTACTAAAGTAAGCTAACTGAAAGGAATACACTTCGTTTTTCAGCATGGCATCTGCATGCAGAGTGGGAAATTCGAGTTTATCGTCGGCAAAGACTTTTTCCAAAGAACTGATAATCTGGCTTTTGACCAGTGATTCTATATGCATTCGGCGTCCTCCCTTGTGTGCGTTGAACAACTTCTTCGAGTCGGTTCTACATTTTCCTGCGGGGAGGTACAGATCAAAATTGGAGGTTTTAGTATGGAAACACCACTTCGTTTGTCCAGAGCGGAGCTATCGGCTAAGGTTGACCAGGAGTTTGGCGCAGAAAGCGAGATCGCTAAAGTCTTTCGCAACACCTTCTCAAATACGTTGGAAACCACGGTGGAAAAGCTCCCCGACGGCTCGGTCTTTGTGGTCACGGGAGATATCCCTGCCATGTGGCTCAGAGATTCTGCCGCCCAGTTCCGCCCCTACCTAGTGCTCAAAGACGAGCGCATTGAGGATATGATCCGGGGCATTATCCAAAGACAGTTTTACTATATCAACCATGATCCTTATGCGAATGCCTTTAATAGGGAGGAAAACGGTCAGGGACACCAGGATGACCTAACCGAAATGACTCCTTTAATCTGGGAACGGAAATACGAGATCGACTCCCTGTGTTACCCAATTCAGCTGGCCTATTTATACTGGAAATCCACAGGCCGTACAGACTGTTTTAATGAAAGCTATAGCAATGCTGTCGACAGCATCTTAGATTTATGGAAGGTAGAACAAAATCACTCCACAGATTCGCCCTATACCTTCCAGAGGCTGGACTGTGTGCCCAGCGACACTTTGTCCCATGCGGGCAAGGGTAATCCCGTAGGTTATACCGGTATGACCTGGTCAGGTTTTCGGCCGAGCGACGACGCCACCCGCTATGGTTACCTGGTGCCCTCAAATATGTTTGCCGTGGTGGTCTTGGGTTATGCGGCGGAAATCGCCCTTAAGGTCACAGACAATCCTGCCCAGGCCCGGCGAGCCCAGAAATTGGCCGCTGAGATCAAATCCGGCATCGAACAGTACGGCAAAGTCGAGCATCCCGAATTTGGCCTCGTTTACGCCTACGAAACGGACGGGCTCGGCAATTACAACTTTATGGACGATGCCAATGTGCCAAGTCTGCTGTCTATACCTTACCTTGGCTACCTGGCCGCCGATGACGAGGTTTATCTAAACACGCGGGCATTAATTCTGAGCTCAGCCAACCCCTATTACTACAGCGGCACAAAAGCTCAAGGCATCGGCAGCCCCCATACCCCCGAGAACTATATCTGGCATATTGCCCTGGCTATGCAGGGACTGACCAGTACAACGCAGGCAGAGAAACGCCAGATGCTGGAGCTGATGGCCAGCACCCACGGCGGCACTGGTTTAATGCATGAAGGGTTCCATGTGGATGATCCGGCCCAGTATACTAGGGAATGGTTTTCCTGGGCAAACAGCATGTTCTGTGAATTAATCCTGGATTATCTGGGCTTGCGTCCCAAGTTTGAAAGATAGGAAAGAAGGGGAGTTCTCTTTGCAATTAAAGCTGATGTCGTTCAATTTGCGTTATTGGAATCAAAGTGACGGAGAGTACGGCTGGCCCGAGCGCCGGGACAGCGTGGCTGAACTGATTAGGCGGGAAAATCCGCTCGTCCTGGGCACCCAGGAAGGACTGCCGCCTATGCTGGCAGACCTGGATGAGAGGCTCCCTGCCTACGATCGGATTGGGGAAGGGCGCTGGCCTGGCGGGGAAAACGAACATAATGCCATCTATTATCGCAGGGATGCAGTGGATGTTTTGCGCTCGGGGCAGTTTTGGCTCTCTGAGACTCCAGATGTGCCTGCCAGCAAGTCCTGGGATTCATCCCTGCCGAGAATTTGCACCTGGGGAATTTTTGAGCTGAAGCCAAGCCGAGAAAAAATAGCCTTTTTCAACACCCACCTTGACCATGAGGGCAGTGAGGCCAGGGAAAAAGGAACACAGCTGATCTGGCAGGAGATGTCCAAGTTCATCCAAAAAGGCATGCCCTCCTTTTTGACAGGCGATTTTAACTGCAAGCCGGACAGCTCGCCGATTAAATTTCTGCGCAGCCAGTTGACTGATGCCCTCCACAGTCAGGGTAAGGGAGACATAGGCACTTTCCACGGCTTTAGGGGGGCAGCCAGCCCGGGACCTATTGACTACATTTTTGCCAGCAGAGATGTTACAGTTCTCTCTGCCGAGGTTCTGGACTGCGAAGTAAATGACATACTTCCCTCAGACCATTTCCCTATTGCGGCGAGGGTAAGTTTAGAGACGGGGAAGAGTTAGAATCAAGGGCATAAAACTAGAAACGAGGCTGCCTGATCAGGGGCAGCCTCGTTTGGCATTAATGCAGTGCCAAGAAATCTTTATGAACTAAGCAGAGATCGTCTAAGACTTCCTTGGCCACCAGCGCATCAGGGACCAAGGGGTGGGTGGCCAAGGCCTGAAGGGCTAGATCATAGGATTGGGTGAGGGCAGCTTTCGTTGCCAGGCGCTCGTAGGCTTTCACTGCTTGCAGTAAGCCGCGGCAGTGCTCTGGGATCGGCCCTTCGACTTGATAAGGGTGTACACCGTTTTGATCGATAAAGCACTGGATCTCAACAATGTCTGCAGGTTCTAAACAGGAGATGGCCGAGCCATTTACGGTATTAACGGTGGTAATTGCTGTCTTGGTTCCGCTGAGTGCCCGCAGCACCTGGAGGGCAATGCCTGAATAACCTGCAGGTTCCTCGTTAGAATTTACCGGACCTTCTTTGCTTTCTTCCCAGACTCTCTCGATTAGAATTTCCAGCTCCTTTTCCGCGGCGCCCATTGTCTTGTCGGTTTCCAGCTGCATATAGGTTTTATCCCGTGCCCGGGAGTAATGTTGATAAATTTGATAAGCTTCTTTGCGGTCTGGGGGGGTATCTGCCAGCTCTTGCAGCGCGGCGAAAAGCAACTTGTTCAGCTCGTCAATCACCATGGCCCTGGTGATTCCCGCCCCCTGGAGGCTCTCCACTATGTCCCGGGTGCGATAATAGAACATCAAGTACTCATTGGGAATAACACCTAGGGAACGGATAAAATCAGGGGGAATCATTTCCCTGTCATGTCTAAGGAGCGCCCGATCATTTTGCAGAACCTCGGGCAGGATATCCTTCCCTTTATATAAGATCCGCTTAATCCAGCCGAGATGGTTGATGCCAAAATAATCAAACCATAAATCGTCTGGGTTTTTCTCTAGAGCGGCAGCGATATCCTTAAATAATTCAGTGGGTGAATCACAGATGCCGATCACCTGCTTAAACCCCTCTTCTGCCAGGGCCTGAGTTATCAGGCCGGCAGGATTGGTCAAGTTGATCGCCCAGGCCTGGGGCGATTCGGCAGAGAGGATCTCCAGATATTTCTTCATGACCGGCACAGTCCTCAGAGCCATGGCAAAGCCGCCTGGTCCTGTGGTTTCCTGGCCAAGCACCCCGTGTTTCAAGGGAGTCTGCTCATCTAGGACGCGGGAGTTGATGGAACCGACCCGGATCGAGAAAAAGGCATAATCGATTCCCCTGAGGGCTGTGCCGGCATCGCCAGTGAACAGCAGCCTAACAGAGGGGGCAAGCTTGGCCCCTAATTCTTTTACGATCAGCCCCATATTCTGCAGACGCTGCTCATCAATGTCCATCAGATGAATGGCGGTCAGCTGCAGCTCATCCTTATAGTGAAACAGTGCCTTGACCAGCTGGGGTGTCCGTACACCGGCAGCCCCGATAATTGCTATTTTCATGCGGATCGCTCCTCATTTGTCCATATTGGCGAGTCTCCTCTGCCAGTGTCTTATCTAGCCTTCCTCCGTCCTGGTACGGAAAACTTTGAACTCCCAACGATCAACCCGGTAGGTGTTACTGGAGATCAGTACCGGTCCATTTTGGTTGTCGTAGTAGGTTTCGTCGATGACCAGCAAAGGGGCTCCCTCAATAACTTCCAGTTTTTCTGCCATGTCTGGCTTAGCAATAGCGGCAGTGATGCGCATTTCTGAATAGGCGAGAATTGCGCCGCGTTTTTGCAGGTAGTCAAAGAGACTTTGTCCCATGTATTCCAGTTGGAATTCGGGGCCAAGGATGGGCATGGGGATATAATCTACAGAGACCATTAGAGGTTTTCCGTCGGCAGTGCGTGTCCTTTCCAGGACGCCCATTTTCACCGTATCGTACTTGAAAGTTTTTTTGTGGGCAGGGCGCATCTGCTCCCAATGGAACTGAACGCTGCTGGTGCCTGGGGTAAATCCGTATCTTGAGACATACTCCGTATAAGAAAGCAGCCTTTCCATACCCTGGCCAATGGGAATTTTCTGCTCATGGGTTAAAATGGTGCCCAGACCCTGAACGCGCCTGAGCATCCCCTGCTTTTCCAGGGCACTGAGGGCCTCACGGATCGTTGCCCGACTAACTCCCAGCATTTTGGCGAGTTTTTCCTCGGAAGGCAGTCTGTCCTCTTGGGCAAACACCCCATTTGTAATTTCTTCTGTTAATAGTTGAGCTACACGCAGGTAGAGCGGTCGTTTTTCGACCTTTAATTTCAACTCATGCTGCATTGCGGTTCTCCTCCAATGCTGTAAACTTAGCGTCCCCCCATACCCGACAAAGTCATGCCGCTAATAAAGGTTCGCTGTGCCATGACAAACAGGATCAAGACCGGCAGCAGGGCCAGTACTGAACCTGACATTAATAATGTCCATTGCGTGTTGTATTGGCCCTGCAGCGTCCGAAGTCCTACCGTGAGGGTGTTCATCTCGACGCTGTTAATCACAATCAGAGGCCAGATAAAGCTGTTCCACTGTCCCAGCCAGGTAAAGACGGTCAGGCTGGAGAGGGCAGGCTTGGAGAGGGGCAGGATCACATGGCGGTAAATGCCAAAGTGGCTGCAACCGTCAATCTTGGCCGCATCTTCCAAATCAGCAGGCAGTGTCGAGAAAAACTGCCTAAGCAGAAAGGTGCCGAAGGCACTGAAGGCGTTGGGCAGCACAAGGGCTTGATAGGTATCAATCCAGCCTAACATGCGGAGCAGGATAAAGTTCGGAATAATGGTCACTTGCCCGGGAATCATCAGTGTAGCCAGATAGCCCAGGAAAAGGGCATCTCGACCGGGAAATCTCAGGCGGGCAAAGGCATAGCCCGCAAATGAGCAGGTTACAAGCTGCAGTATTGTCACACTGGCTGAGGTTAAAATGCTGTTCCAATAAAAGCGACCAAAGGGTAGCACCTCAAAAATCCGTTTATAATTGTCCGTCACAATGGGATTCGGAATCAATTGCAGCTGCAGGCCAAAGACCGCCTTCGGCTCCTTAAAGGATGTGGACAGCATCCAGAGAAAAGGCAGGAGCATTACGGCGGCCGCGGCCAGGATGGCCAAAAAGAGCACGGCGCGCCCTAGGTTTTCTAATGATAAACGCTTCTTCATAAAACCCAACCCTTTCTTAGAGGTCATAGTTCACCCAGTTTTTCTGGTTGCGGAACTGGAAGAGAGTAATGGCAAAGATGACAATAAAGAGGAACCAGGCAATTGCCGCTGCGTAGCCCATCCGGAAAAACTGGAAGGCATTGCGGTAAATATGATAGACAATTGTATTTGTGGCATTTGCCGGTCCGCCCTCGGTCATGATCACGGCCAGATCAAAGATCTGGAATGAAGAAATGGTAGTCATGACCAAGACAAGAAAGGTTGTGGGTGAAAGCATGGGCAATGTGATTTTCCAAAAGCACTTCCAAGGGGTAGCACCGTCAATTCTGGCCGCTTCGTATAATTGGGCGGGAATACCTTGCAGTCCAGCTAGGAAGATCACCATGTTCATTCCAATACCTTGCCAGATGCTGACAATCATTAGGGCAGGCAGGGCCCATTGGGTGCTGGTCAGCCAGCGGGGTGGATTGCCGACCCCCAGTGTCCAGAGGATGTTGTTTAAAGGCCCGAAGTCAGCGTGGAAAATCCACTGCCAGACCAGGGCAACCGCTACACTGGACGAAACCACAGGCATAAAAAACGCGGTGCGGAAGAAGGTGGTGCCAAAAAGTTTCTGGTTGAGGGCTAGGGCAACCACTAGGGCCAGCACTATTCTGGCAGGCACAGTGACTGCCACAAAAATAACCGTGTTCTTCAGCACTTTAATAAAGGTAGGATCGTTTGTGAACATGCGTATGTAGTTGGCTAGCCCAACCCACTGAATGGGACGTAAGAGATCCCATTCAGTGAAACTGAGCAGCAAGGCAACAAAGACAGGAAGGAAGGTGAATATGAGAAATCCGATCAGATTAGGCGTAAGAAAACCGTAGGCAGCCATGATTTCCCGGCGCTCAGTTGCGCTTCTTCTCTTTCTCGCCTGCTTACCGTTGACTAAACTCATCAGCTAGTCCCCTTCCACACCAAACATTCTTGCGGCATTCTTATAGAAAATAAGGTCTTGCTCTTCAGGAGTCAAACCGATTTTGTCAAAGTACTTCTGCCAGTTTTCAATGTCTTTCTTGACCCTGGGCAGATCGCAGTCAGAGCCGTAGACAAGCTTTTCAGGTCTGATTTCACGCTTGATATAGCCGCCGGTTTCAATATGCCGGCGTACAACATCCCCGCCGGAAACATCGAAGAATAGGCGCGGTCTCCAGCGGGCGACTGCGCAGGCGGTCATATAGTCAGGCCAGCCTAGATGGGCGCCGATCATGTACAGTTTGGGGAAGTAGGTGGCTATCGTATCCAGATAGATGGGCTGCATGCGTGCAGAACCCCGTCCGTATGGTGCGAGGCGGGCCCGATCCCGCATCTGTTCGACCAGTTTTTCCTCTGCCTCTCCCTGAGGAATCGCCTTCCAGGTATCTTCGCTGCCGCCCATCAAATAGTCAACCGGGCCGCCAATGATGCCGGTATGGAACAAAATAGGCATGCCGAGGGCTTCTGCCCGTTCATAAATCTCAAAGTATTTTGGATCATCATAATTTCGGGCAGGATTAATCAGTTTAAGTCCGCTAAAACCCCGATCATAGAACTGTTTTACAACTTTTGGCGAATCTTCATCCATATTCAGCATAGCCAGGCCTACGATCAGATCACCCCTGGCCTGGATGGCATCGGCCACAAGATCATTGCCCAGTTCAGGCCAGCCCAGCAGGGCTATTTTTACAATGTTGGACTCTTCCGCAACTCTGACCAGTTCATCGAGCCAGCCGGCGGCTGAGTCACGTGCCCCGATCCGATCGAACCAGCCATAATGGACGTGAACGTCAAATACTCGCACAATAAACCCTCCTTCGTCTTTGTGAAATAGGGGAGGACAGAAACCTTGGCGGTTTCTGTCCTGACGTCTTTACCTTCTTGCCAAAAATTCTTCAACCTCAGCTCTGATGCCGGTCAGCACTTCTTCAGCGGTAGCTTCGCCAATGAAGAGCAAGTCCAAAGCTGGTGTAATGACGGTAGAATTCAGTTCTACATAACCATCAAAGAGCGGTGGAATTTTGCCGTGTTCGGTATCACCTAGGAAGATTTCGCCGAATCCTGCCGGCAGTGCGTCGATGAATGCATTTCTGGTTCCTTCAGAACGGTAGGCCGGTACCGCTACGCCAGTGCTGGCAAAGATGCTCTGGCCTTGTTCACCGCAGAGGAATTCAAAGAAGGTCCAGGCTGCTTCCCGATTCTTGGTGTTGGCGGAAATCACGTAGCCGGCACCGCTCATGGAGTTGGCCCGAATACCATTAGGTCCTGTTGGCAGCGGAGCTACGCCCCAGTTAAAGTCGGACTGCTGGAATGTAGGCACGCGGGCGGCATTAGTCATGGCCATGGCTACAAGACCGCTGGCAAACAGCTCTGTCGAGTTGCCCAGCTGGAGCATTTGGGCAAAGCTTGGCGCCACTTCGTACTTGTTAATTAGGTCAGCCATAAACTGCATGGCTTCAATTGTTTCAGGACTGTCGCCAATGTATTGCGTAGGATTGAGCGGATCGTCAAACATGTCGCCGCCGTTTTGGTGGATGAAGTTGTAATACTTGTTGCTTTCCAAAACTACGCCATATTGGGTGACGCGGCCCCGATCATCGCGCTTGGTCAATTTTTGCGCTGCATCCAAAAATTCTTGCCAGGACCAATTGCCGTCGGGATAAGCTACGCCGGCCTCATCAAACAAGTCTTTGTTGTAGTAGAGGATGGTAGTGTCATTATCCCGTGGAAAACCATAGAGCTCACCCTGATAAGAGAAGATGCGCAGCAGCTCTTGATAGTAGGGAGCGGTGTCAAAACCATTTTCCTCGACTAGTTCGTTTAAGGGCAGTAAAGCGCCCCGGGCTGCATAGCTAGGTATGTTGTTGAGGAACATCACATCTGGAGCGGTTCCGCCGGCCATTTGGGTCTGGATGCGGTCAAAATAGCTGCTCCAGGGTGCGTGCTGTGTTTCGATCTTGATATGTGGGTGGGCGGCTTCGAAGGCTTCGATGACCTCATAGTTTGGAGGCAGCTCATTTGGATCGCCCCAGAAAGACCAAGTAATTGTTACTGGATCCTGAGCCGCTGCCAGTGCACTTATGCCCAAGAGAAGCAACAACAACAGAGATACACTCAGCTTAAACTTTCTCATTTCAATCCTCCATTTCACAAATTAAATTCTTTAGACAACGGTATTCTAAGCGCCTTCCCCATAACCACCTCTTTCCATGTGTAAAAACTGTTAGGTCGTAACACGTCAGACGACTGACAATCGGAAACACATATTATATTTATACGCTGTTCGCAAATATCCTTCTAAGACAGAAAAATAAAGACACCTTTCTTTGGGTTATACTTAACAATTGTGCTTTATGTTAATGTTTTTCTGCTTAAACCAGCCAAAAACAGGTGCGGTTGGAAGTAGCTACTTGGATATGGTATGATCTCAGGTAGAAAACAATTTTTTAACTGCAGGAGGAGTGCAGGATGCTAATTCACGCAGGAGATACAATTCTATTTCAGGGCGACAGTATTACCGATGCGGGCCGAGATCGGGCCGGTGATTGCTTGGGAACAGGCTACGCCTTTATTGCTGCCAGTTTATTCTCAGCTCTCCACCCAGAAATGCAGGTGTCCTTTCTGAACCGGGGGATCAGCGGCAATCGGGTAGGGGACTTGGAAGCACGCTGGCGGGAAGACTGTCTGGAACTAAGGCCTAATGTAGTGTCGATCATGATCGGAATTAACGATTGCTGGCGGCGCTACAGCCAAGATGATCCTACCTCCGCCTCAAGCTATTACAGCGGTTACCGCAGACTCCTCACTGAGCTGAAAGAACATGACCCCAAGACAAAACTAATTCTTTTGGAGCCCTTTGTCCTTCCCGTCCTGCCTGAGCAGAGGGAGTGGCGGGAGGATCTGGATCCGAAAATCCATGCCGTACGGGCTTTGGCTCGAGAGTTTGGCGCTGTGTACGTTCCCCTGGACGGGCTGTTTGCTGCAGCCTGCACCAAGGCTGAACCGGCTTTTTGGACCAGCGATGGTGTACATCCCACCCCGGCGGGCCATGGCCTGATTGCCCGGGCTTGGCTGGAAGCGGTCGGGGCTACCTCATAAGATAGGTGATGCATAATGACAAGCAAGGATAGTCCTGCGATTTACGGAGACTTAGATTCTCAGGTGCAAGAGCTCACCTGGGACACAGGGATCTTAACGTGGCGAGAAGGAGACAAGGGCCGAACCTGGAGCGCTGCGGAGCTTGAGAAAGTTAAGCTCCATCACTATGTGGGAAGCCTGACCGTTAACGCTGTTCTACAGGACGGGCAGGAGCTGGTGCTGCTCAGGGGATCCCAGGGCCTGGCCCGCCAGTATCAGATGTTTGTCCAGCGGGTGAATGGCGATCTGCAGGGCAAGAGCGAGGAGCGGCAGCAGGAAGACCCTGGGGACCGTTGCCCCAAATGCCAACGCTTTTATCCTGATCCAGCCCGGCCGGTCTGCCCCCGCTGCTTAGATAAGCGTTCGCTGACTAAGCGGGTTATGGGCTTGGCTCCGCCTTATCTCAAAGAAATTCTCCTGATAGTCGCCCTTATGCTCAGCTCATCCCTGGTGGGACTGGTCTCCCCGTACTTAGGGGGCCGCATCTTCTTTGACGAAGTGCTGCCTGCCCAGGGGCGCTTCGCAGGCATGATCGGGCAAGTGGTCGCGGCTATGTTTGCCGCCCAGCTCCTCACATTGCTATTGAACATTTGGCAGGGTCGGGTCAATTCAAGGGTTTCCGCACGCATCATATTTGATTTGAAAACCCAGGTATTCACCGCCATGCAGAGGCTGTCCCTGAAGTTCTACAACCATCAGCAGACAGGTTCCTTAATGACCCGGGTCAACAATGATGCCACCCACCTTCAGTACTTTTTCCACGATGGCTTGCCATTTTTTATTGTCAACTCCATGCGGCTGGTGGGCATTACTTTAGTCCTGCTTTATATGGACTGGCAGTTAGCTCTCCTGGTTCTGATTCCTGTTCCTCTCATCGTATTAGGTACCGCCAAGCTTCGACCCCTGCTCTGGAGACTGTATACCAAGCGGTTTCGAGCCAGCTCAAGGCTAAATGCCATAGTCAATGACAGCCTAAGCGGTGTTAGGGTAGTCAAGGCCTTTGGTACCGAAGAGGCTGAACTGCAGCGTTTCTCCCACGGCAATCAGCGGGTGTTCGCGGTTAATCAGGAGGTTGGCCATATGTCCTCCACAGTGTTTCCGACCCTTTCCTACCTTATGAGTCTAGGTGCCCTGGTGATTTGGGGCATAGGGGGCAGCAGGGTCCTTAGGGGGGAGCTGACCTTTGGTACCCTGATGGCCTTCACCGGCTATTTGGGCATGCTTTACGGACCGCTCGACTTCATGACCCGGGTTGTGGACTGGTGGTCATCGAGCATGAACTCTGCCCAGCGGATCTTTGAGGTAATTGACTCCACCGAGCTGCTCTGGGCTCCCCCTGCCGATCAGCTGGTTTCTAAGCCCAAGCTGGCAGGCGCCGTGGAGTTGCGCGATGTGACCTTCGGCTATGAAGAGGGGAAACCTGTCTTAGAAGAAATCTCCTTTAGCGTCCAGCCTGGGGAGATGATTGGCATTGTCGGACGCTCCGGCGCGGGCAAGTCCACTTTAATCAACCTCATTTCCAGGCTTTATGATCCGGTAGCGGGCACAGTGCTCATTGACGGGGCAGATGCACGCTATATTGACCAGCAAGACCTGAGGCGCCAGATTGGCATGGTGCTGCAGGATACCTTTTTGTTCAAAGGGACGATTTATGAAAACATTGCCTACGGCAAACCCGGAGCCAGTCTGGAGGATGTGATGGAAGCTGCAAGAGTTGCCAACGCCCATGACTTTATTACTAAACTGCCAGATGGGTATGAAACTGTTCTGGGACACAGAAACCTAGATCTTTCCGGCGGTGAGAAACAAAGGATTTCCATTGCCCGGGCTATTTTGCACAATCCCCAGATTTTGATCCTCGACGAGGCCACTGCCTCGATTGATACAGAGACTGAGCAGTTGGTACAGGAGGCTTTGGAACGTCTGGTGCAGGGGCGCACCACTTTTGCAATTGCCCATAGGCTCTCGACTCTGAGGCAGGCAGACCGACTTTTTGTCATTGATCGGGGTCGGCTGGCTGAAGTAGGCAGCCACCAGGAACTCTTAAAACAAAAGGGTGTTTACTACAAACTATTTACTGCCCAGCGTGAAGCTTTGGCCCACATTGGTGTGGCTGGTTAAAGGAAGGTGAAGAGATGGCTGATTTGGAATATCTGGATGTAAGCAAGGCCCGCTTGCGGACCACAGCGGGCGGACTGGTGAGTTTGAACCTAGGTGATCAGTTTTACCCCAAAGTCGATTTGCATCTTGCTTTTCCCTTTACGGAGCCAGAGCGATTTATCTCCGTGCGGGAGCCTGAGGGGGAAGAAATCGGCCTGATTCGGGATCTAAGTGAACTGGATGCCGCTTCTCAAAAGGCCGTCAGGGACGAGCTGAGCTGGCGATACTACACTCCGCAGATTAAGCGCATCGTAAGCTATAAAGAGGAGTTCGGGCATACCTATTGGGAAGTGGAGACAGATCGGGGGCTGCGTAAGTTTGTCACTCGGGGGCGGGATCAGACGGTAAGGAGCATCTCCGCAAGGCGCACGCTGATCATTGATGTCTCAGGAAACCGCTATGAGATTGCTGATTTGGCAGAATTGGACGCACGCAGCAGAGATTACTTAGCTACACTGTTATAGGAGTGGTTGCTTTGTCCTACTTAATGACGGTAGAAGCGCCCTTAAGCCCTGAGCTCAAAGACGTGGACTGGCAGGTTGAGGCCACGTTAGGGGCGATTAGAGTTCAAGAGCGGGGAACAGGCAGGCTGATTAAAGAGTTTCCCCTGGCCAATGCCACGAAGGTGGAAAACGAGGTGTTGGTTGGCTTGGCGCGCCTTGTAATCTGGTATGGTGATCAAGGGGAGACAGTAGTTTATTATCCCTTAGAATATGTCCCTGAGTACGGCACTTTGGCCAATGCCCTCACACGTTTTCTGGCAGAGGGGACAATTCCCGCGATCAAGCCGGTGGAAACCGCCTTTTGTCCGCAGTGCCAAAGACCTCTACGCCGGGGAACCAGAGTATGTCCTGCCTGTGTAAATTCCAGGGCGGTACTCAGGCGTTTGGCAGACTTTCTCAAACCCCATCGCTCTTTGGTAGGGGCCAGCATGCTTATCTTCCTGCTTCTGACCTTAGTTAACCTGATTTCCCCTCAATTGCAGCGGATTCTAGTTGACGATGTACTGCGGTCGAGCGAAGCGGATCTGCGTCTTTTAATCATCTTGGTGGCCGGCTTGGCCCTGGCCAGGCTGCTGGTGACAGTTTTCAGCATCCTCCGGGGCAGAATTATGGTCACAGTAGGCGCCCGCCTCGGCCAAAATCTCCGTGCGGAGGTTTTCACCAGCATCCAGCGCCTTTCCCTAAGTTTTCTAGATAAACAGCGCACCGGGGATATGATGAATCGGATCAACCACGATACAGGGCATGTCCAAAGCTTTCTCCAGCATCACCTGCCCGATTTGATTTCCCAAGGACTGCTCCTAGTCGGTGTTGTGGGCATTTTGCTCTGGCAGAACTGGAAATTAGCTTTGCTGATCCTCGTTCCCGCCCCTTTTATTGTCTGGCTTTCCAATGCCACCAGGCGGAAAATCAGGCGCATGTACCACCAGCAGTGGCGTTCCTGGGATGAAGCCAACTCTGTTTTACAGGATATCTTAAGTGGAATTCGAGTCGTAAAATCCTTTGGCACAGAAGATCTTGAAGTCAGGCGTTTTTCTGAGCGGAGCGCACGCTACAGAGACCTGACCGCCCGCAACGAGTCTGCCTGGAATACACTCTATCCCAGTTTGAGCTTTATTATGGGCATCGGCAACTTCCTGATCCTCTATTTTGGAGGGAGGCTTGTGCAGGAGGGCGTTTTTCAAATGGGAGAACTGATCCAGTTTTCTGCCTATGCCGGGCTGGTTTATGGGCCGCTGCAGTTTATGTCTTTTATTCCCCGCTGGTTCCACCAGGCTATGACCGCTGCCGAACGCCTTTTTGAAATCATAGATGAAGTTCCCGCGATTTCAGATCGGCCCGATGCCCTTCCCATACCTAGAATCGAGGGCAGTATCAAATTCGACAATGTGACCTTTGGCTACAGATCTCATGAACCGGTCCTCAAAAAAATCAATTTGGAGATTCAGCCTGGGGAAATGATCGGTTTAGTCGGCCATTCGGGTGCGGGCAAGTCCACTTTGATTAACTTGGTAAACCGCTTTTATGATGTGGATGAAGGAACCATTTATATTGACGGAGTAGACATTAGGCAGCTGGTTCAAAGCGATCTGCGCAGGCAGGTCGGGGTGGTGCTGCAGGAGTCTTTCCTCTTTGCCGGCACGATCTGGGAAAACATTGCCTATGCTAAGCAAGATGCCACTTTGGAAGAAGTGATCCGGGCAGCCAAGATAGCCAACGCCCACGACTTTATCGTCAGATTCCCCGACGGCTATGATACCAGGGTAGGGGAGCGGGGGCAGAGGCTTTCAGGCGGTGAAAGGCAAAGAATTGCTATTGCTAGGGCTATCTTGCATAACCCGCGCATCTTGATTCTAGATGAAGCCACTTCTTCGGTGGACAGCGAAACGGAAAAACAAATTCAGGAAGCACTCCAGCGCCTGGTAGAAAACAGGACTACCATTGCTATCGCCCATCGCCTGTCGACATTGAAGGATGCGGACCGGATCATGGTGTTAGATCATGGTGAGCTGGTGGAGCTGGGAACCCACGAGGAACTCTTGGCCCAGCAGGGACATTATTTCCGCCTGGTCCAGGCCCAGCGGGAGATGAACCGCATGCGGGCGGCGGTGTGAGGTAAGGGCTGCCATAATGTATAGCCAGGCTGTGTTCTTGGAACGATAACAACGAACTACACCTGGAGGAGGTTGGTTATGGAAGTCCATTGTACAGTGAAAAACTGCCGCTGGTGGGAGAACAACTACTGTATAGCCCAGGGCATTCTGATCACCAGTGATGAGTTAGGCGAAATGCTGCCTGAAAGCTACGACTATCAGCAGACCCAGAGCATTGTGCAGCAGTATGGCGAGACGTCGGTGGATTCGTGTATGGCAACCTGCTGCAAGACCTTTGAGGCAGCCGGCGGTTAATTAGTCCTGATCAAAAAAGACACCTTAGCGAGCTAGGGTGTCTTTTTCGCTGCTATTCACTATTTTTCAGGACAGGGTAGCCATTGTTGGCCTCTGTACTGATCTCCCAGATCTGGGTGAAGTCCCAGTCAGCATAGGTGTCTGCCTGCTTCATCTCCAGGGTTGACTTGCCCGTGCCTGACCCAAAGCGGGTACCGGATAGTTCCCTGTCAAAGTAGGACTTGCTGACTGTTCCAAAGTTCAGGCCCGTTAAACCGCCCCGGTTGCCGGTGCCTACCAGCGACACCGCGGCATAACTTTCTGTGATTACCCCACTGCCATGATTTTGGTTGTGGCCGACCAAACCGCCTACCGGAGAGCCCTGGGCCTCACCTAGGGCATAGGAGCGGAGGATCGTGCCGCGATTGTTCCCAACTAGGCCCCCAGCAAAGGATGAGATACCTGAGGCTGAAGTGGTGCCTGCTGCCGAGGAGTGTTCAATTATTCCGGCATTGAGTCCGACTAAGCCCCCGACATTGGTTGCGCCGGTTACATTCGCCTCTGTGCTGGAGTTTAAGACAGTTCCCTGGTTTTCACCTGCCAGACCGCCTATGGCCTGGTTCTGCCCTTGAACTTGGGCGTCGATTACAGTGCAATTGACTATGTCGCCTAGGTTGCGACCTGCCAGCGAACCTACTTTGCTTTTGCCAGTGACAACCGCTCCGGCCAATGTCAGATCGGTTACACTTCCCCCAGAGGCGATACTGGCAAAGAGGCCAACTTGATCACTTTGGGGACGGTTAATGTATAGGGAGTGGATAGAGTAGCCGCTGCCGCGCAGACTGCCTGCGAAACCGTCGATAGGCTGCCAGCCGGCCTCGACGTCTGCAGTTGCAGAAGCATCGATATCGCTGCCTAGCTGGTAGTGGGCTGAGACATCCTTTCCTATGCTTTGCAGACCGTAGAGGTTGTTAATCAGGTAGGGTGACTCTGCCTCGCCCGTGCCTTGCAGGTCGACGATGAGCAAAGGAGAGACAACTTCCAGTTCTTCATAGGTGAAACTGAGCCTGTACTCGCCTTCATACAGGGTTAAACCGGAAAACACTGCTAAACCCCATTCATCTGTGGCTACTTGTTCATCGCCGTATTTAAATCCGCCCTGGACGGAGACTGAGATTACGCGTCCGCCTTCAGTTAGTGCATTCCCATATGCATCAACCAGGTAGAGAACTGCCGATTCCAGCGGCACTTGCGCGGTTCCACGCTCTGGGAAGGAAGCAAGTTTTAGTTCCGCAGGCTCTCCAGGCAGGACAGCCACAGTAAAGGAATGCTGGGCAGCTTCCACTGCCGCGGTGAAGCTATAGATTCCGGCTTTGGTCAAAGGTTCACTAAGTACAAGTTCGGCTTCGCCTGCTGCAAAGGGGAGAAACCCTGCTTGTACGCCCGTTTCGCTCTGTTCGCTGTAAAGAGCGACATAGTATTCGCCATCGGGGACAGGAACGTCCTGGTGAGTTAGGCGGATGTTCAAAACCAGGGGTTCTCCAGCCACGTACTGGGGATCGGAGAGTGCCGCCTGCAGCTCCATTGATTCTGTCTGCAGACTTTCAACCTCCAGCTCAGTTTCGGGAGGGGTCTCTGTCTCAATCCTTTCTTCAGCCGGCAAAACGTTGACTGCCAGGGAATACTGGGCATCGTCCACCTTAATGATTAAAATGTGCTCGCCTGTTTCGGTCAGGGGTTCAGTTAGGACAAGTTCAGCTGCCCCGTCTGCAAAAACAAGGGCCTGCTCTTCCAGGCTGGTTTCATCATCTTCACTGCAGACCTTAACAAGGTACTCCCCGTCAAAAACAGGTTCGCCATGGCGCATGAGGTGTATCAGAAGTACTAAAGGCTCACCGGCTGTATATTCCTCATCCAATAGCGAGGCCTTCACCTCAAGGAGAATTTCGTCTTCTGGATCAGAAACAACGGCAACAGTAATATCCCGGGTTACGGTTTGGTAGCCCTCCCTGCTGGCTTTGAGAGTGATGACAGTTTCGCCGATCTGAAGAGCCTCTACAATAATCACTTGCCCATCG
>JAAYOM010000099.1 GCA_012520315.1 Bacillota bacterium
AATTTTCACATACTTTAGTCTTTGGTCCACCTTAGCCAAGAAAAGTGCCAGGCAGTTGGCCTGTGGGTTCTCCTCGACCCACAGGGCAAGTTTCTCCATAATCGCTGCCGGAATTGAATCAGCGTCCTTCACAACCACAATCTTCGAACCGCCGCCCCACGGCACCATACCAAGCTCCATCAGCAGGGAGTCAAGCTCAAATTCCTTGCTGCCATAGAACACTGACCAATTAAACTCAGCCAGGTCGTCCTGGGCATTGCGCTTTTTTAACGCTGCAAGAATCTGATCGTGAAATATCTTCTCTGATCCATGGACAAAGAGCGCACGGGGCAGAGGTTTTGTCTCTATATCTTTAGCTATTTTACTGATGTTCATAATGCTTCACCCCCTAGCATAATTCATGATGCCTACCGGATAAACCTGCCCCAAAGTCCCCACCAGATCTGAAAAATTTGGGGACCTTCTTCTGTAACGCGCCAGTCGATACCGTTTTTGTCCAAAAAGTCCGTTACTTCACGATGGGGATGCCCGAAGCGGTTTGGACCGGCTGAAATTACTGCCCAACTCGGGTTGACGGCTTGATAAAACTGTTCAAGCAAGCTCCCCCTGCTGCCATGGTGGGGAACTTTCAGCCATTCGGCCCTCAGATCATAGCGCGGATCGTTGGTCAGATCATATAGGACTGCATTTTCCAAATCTCCGGTAAAGAGCATCCTCACCCCTCCATACTGCAGGCGCAGTAACAAGGAGTTGTTGTTGTAGGCAGAGGGAAGATTAGGGCGCAGCCTCTCAGGGTACAGCACAGTAATACTAACTCCGTCACCGAGATACAAACGGTCACCGGCACGGGTCACATGATAGTCAATACCCTTTTCATTGATAAGTTCCAGATAACGCTCATAGGTTGGGCTGGTATGCTCATGACCAGTATCGATCACCATACCTACCTCAAAATGCTCCAAGACCGCCAACAGTCCAAAGAGATGATCTTCGTGGGGATGGGATAAGACTACATAATCAACACGGGATACTTGCCGATGGTTTAGGTAGGGCACCAGGCGTTCTTCCCCCACATTTCTGCCTAACGCCTGCCAATATGGGGAATCTCCTCCCCCATCCAGTAGAATGTGTTTGCCGCTTGGCGTGGTGATCAGGTAACAGTCTCCCTGCCCCACATTTACCGCAGTAACCTCCAGGGGTCTGCGAGCTACAGGAGGAAGGCTCAAAATGAAGACAACAACAGCCGCCAATATAGCCAACTGGTGCCAAGTTCGCCTCGGCTGAGTCAACCGCGGCTGCCGCAGACGCCAGCCTGCATAGATGAAGGCCAGCCACCACAAGTAAATTTCTGATAATGTCCACGAACCCAAGGGCAGTTGCCTGGCAAAGGGAAGCAGCAGCCTCTCCAGAGCCCCAACAAAATTCATGGCAGCATCTATCATGCTTCCAATACCCAGGGGACCAAGGCCCAGGGCAGCTAGGAATCCTCCTATCATCAATGCCATCACACAGGGCAAAAAGATCAGGGTGGCCAGCGGTCCCAAAAGTGCAATCTCCCCAAAGTAAGCATATAAAAAAGGAGCTAAACTCAGCTGGGCTGCGGTGGAAATTAAGAGCGAATTGACTGCATAACTCACAAGCCCCTTGCGCTGCCAGCGCTTCAGCCGGAGGCTCGGACTCCATAGCAAGATACCTCCAGAAGCTGCAAAGGAGAGGTTGAACCCGGGGTCAAATGCCAAACTTGGCTTAACTAAAAGCAGCAGCCAGCCGACAGTGGCCCACAGATGCAAGGAATCTTGACGCTGACCTAGAAAGGCCCCATAACCCCCAAGGAGGCTGATAAGGAGTGCCCTCCAGGCAGATGCTCCACTTCCTGCCACAACAACATAGAAAAGCAGCGCACCCTGGAGCAGCACCAGTCTTGTTAACGGGCGGATCGGCAGATATTTGACGAGGAGCCCAAGGCCCAAGGCTACAAAACCGACATGCATGCCGGAAATGGCCAAAAGATGCGAGATCCCCAAACGTCGCCAAGCATCTTGCCGCTCGTTGCCAAGCTGATCCCGTTGTCCCAAGACTAGAGCCAAGACTAAGCCTGGATCCTTTACATGTGTTATTACATTATTACGCAGCTTTTCTCGCATCCACTCTAGCGGAGCTAAACGGGTAACGATTTCTACTTCGTAGGCCTGGGGATAACAGACACCATAGACTCCGAGACGCCGCAAATAAGAGCGGTAACAGAAAACTCCCGGGTTAGGTGCCTGCTGGGGTTGACTAATGGTACCTATAAAGGACAGCTTGTCTCCAACACTTACTTCTTCATCTAAGGGAAGATGAACGGCAACTCGCAGCCGTGAAGGTGCCAAGCGAACCAAGATGCGCTGATCATAACTTAGCCTTTGCACCTGATAGATCTGCCCCGCAAACTCGCCTTCCTGCGGACTAGCCCACGTCTGCTCCGGAAGGGCCGCCAGGTGTCCCAATAATAGACCGCCTAGCATCAAAATACAGCCAAACAGCCAACTAGGAAGTGACCTTCCCCGATACGCCAGACAGAACCAGAATATCATCAAACTGGCAAAGGGAATCAGCAAACAAGGAAAACTGAAGAAGCTCCGGGAACCCAAGTGGATTCCCAGAGCGAGGAATGGAAACAGGAGCAAGGAACTACTGGGTCTCAACATGTCCTTCATAGTACAGGCAGATTAGATGTGCTATCTGAGCCAAACGTTTCTCGCCAATTCCCGAAACGCGCAGCAAGTCATGTTTCTCTGCAAAGGGCTGCTCCCGCCGCTCAATTATGATCCGTTCGGCGTAGACTGGGCCAATTCCCGGCAGCGTCTGCAGCTCAGCTAGCCCTGCCGTGTTGACGTGAACAAGGGGACAGTGCTCCTCCCGCCGTTCCTGTTCCTCCACTTTGCTCTCTGCCGCTTGCACAACTGCCGCAACCTCTGACACATTCTGACTGCTCAAAGTCCAGCGTACCCCTTGCTGAAGTATGCTCAGTGCTACAAGGACAAGAAGGATGACCTTTTGTTTCGTGGGCATCGCGTTTTCTCCTCCCTCTTTCCCTGGGCATGGTTTCATTTCTACATATTGTACAAAACACCTTTTTATTCTGATAATTTTCTGCAAAAAAATCTCCAGGGGGGCTAGAGACATCCCCCTGGAGCAATATACTTTTCTTATAAACGAAAACCAAGCAAAGCGATCCCCAGCAAACCAGCTGTGATAAGGATAATTGGGGCTCCCCGCAGAGCGTTGGGGATTGGTGCCAGTTCAAGGCGCTCCCTGATGGTGGCTACAGTCAGCAACACGAGAAAATAGCCCGCACTCGCTCCCAAGGCAACCCAGAAATTGTCCACACCCATAACACCTTTGTTGGAAAGCAACAGCAAGAGCCCAATCAAGGCAGTATCCACCACATGATACTCGCGGGAGACTTCCTGCCTAGTCAGGTAAGGGGCCACGACAGCTCCTACATAGCCAACTATTACATAAAAGCCCAGTTCGGATGTGGGTGATGTCGGAACAATGTCACCGAGGAGCCACAGGATTGCCGCTCCCACCAACATACCCGCCACTGTATTCAGTCCTGAAACAGCGGCTAGTTTCACAGACTTGGTGTAGCGTGTTAGGGCATATAATCCAAGACCTTGAATAAGAACCAGATTGCCAGTAATCAGTGTTTCAACTAGGATATCCAACCCATCAGTCATGGATTTCGCCTCCCTGCTTAGTTAGTTGTCTTGCCAAAGCTAAGAGCAAGCCAACGATGATCATTCCTCCAGGCACACGATTGGCCAGGGAAAAGGGCCGCAGCACTCCTGTAAGAATCTCTTTGCCGAAGATTGCCCCAAAGCCCAGGAACTCACGGATAATCCCGATTAAGAGCAGGGCCCAGATAAAACCCAAACCCTGTCCTACCGCCTCCAGGATCACCTGGCGAAATGTTCTCTCGTCCTCAGGATGCTGGAGTCTAAAGGCATCTGCAGCCATAAAGGGAAAGAATACTCCCAAACCTGCCACAAGACCTGGATTTGTATGCAAGATCAGGCCGTACAGCGCCAAAACCAAAGCGATGATTACAAGTACCCGCATGGGAATACGAGCTGTGGTTGGCAGATGTGGCTCTAACACGAAGGTAATCATGCTCGCCGCAATCAGCACGGCGGCTATACTAATCCCCAGTACCAGCCCGTTTAAAGCAGTAGTGGTAATGGCCACTGCAGGTACCAGACCCATGGCCAAGACTAATACAGGATTCTTTTTGAACAAACCTTCCCATAGGACTTTCATATTACTGGACCCCCTTTATCTGCAAGGCATCATATAGTGCGCCGTGAATGGCCCTACTGGTTGCTGTGGCTCCGCTAACTGCATCTACTGGTCCTTGCGTTTCAATAATGGCCGGCAGAATTTGCTTAAAAGCACCATCTGCTATAAAGGGCGTTTCTTGACTTTCCACGACCACAATCTCGCTGATCCTGCCATCAGCCACGGTGACATCGAGGATCAGCTTACCGCCAAACCCCTGGGCATTGCCGCGATGTGTGCCGTCGCTAACGGTAATCTCAAAGGGCAGCTCCCCTTGTGCCTCGCTCCGTGTCGCAACATCCTCAAGGATCGCTTCTGTTGGCCCGGCACCTTGCTCCAACGCCCGGCGCACTGCTTCCATAATGGCCTCACTGCTCATTGTGGCACCAGCAACCGCATCAACTTGCGGATCGTTGGCAGCGACAATTCTCTCAGGGATACCGCTGATTGCCGGATCGGAGAATCCAGGCGAGTCGGAATGGGACAGCACTGTAACGGAAGCAATCTTGCGTTCTTTAACCTCTACTTCAACTTCTAAAGGACCGCCAAAGGAATCGGCCCGCCCTACATATGTGCCGTCATCCCAGCCGCCTGCCTCCTCGCTAAAGAAGGCAACGTCAAAGTTGTCTAGAGCTCTGCTGACGCCGCTGATTACGGCCATCGAGGAAATGGTGGCACCGGAAATGACTTCTACATTCGGCGCCGCGAATGAACTGTCTTTATCTAGACCAACAAACTGATTCAGGAAGTTGGCCCTGGTGATCAGCTCGCCAAAGCCCTGGTTCTCATCTTGTTCCAGGACCTTGATGTTCTTAATCTTGTGTTCTTCATCCAGCACCAGCAAGAAGCGGACGGGAGCATTAAAACCGTTCCTCTCACCGATAAAGGCTGTCTGGAGCGGGTTGCCCTCTGCATCTTTCACCACGTAATATCGGGTGCCCGCCTTATCCACTATGTCAAAATTCGGATCGCCTAGAAGCTCTGCCACAGGCAGGTAGTGGCCGCTGGTGATGACATGGGGGGCAACAGGTTCTCTGTACTCCACGATTACCAGGCCAATAAAGAGAACTAGAACTGCAGCTGCAGTTACGGCAAAGCCCCTTAAGCG
>JAAYOM010000100.1 GCA_012520315.1 Bacillota bacterium
GGTAAGTACAGCCGGGTAGGGCGTAGGTATCTCTCCGGCAAAGCCAAAGGCCTTGGACAAAAAGGCAGTCAGCGACGAACTGAAAGCGCTGGGCTCCGGTAATAAAGCAGTGTAACCAGCCAGCCAACACTGGCGAAGAATGTGAGAAGCGCAGCTGTCCAAAGAATCTCTGCCGCGGCACCGGCCTGATAAATCTCCTCAAAGAGACCTGTGTAGGAAGCCAGACGGCCCAGGATACTGTCCAGGACAAAATTACAGGTGCCCATAGTTACCGCCAGACCTACGAGTGACAGGACGGCAGTCTGCCCTTCCTTGATAACGATGACCTCTTCCAGAAGGTCAGCAGCTTCCTCAATTAGGTGTGTAGAAAGTACAATCGTCTTTGGTTCTTCGGCATAATTCGCAAGGATTTCTCTGTAAAGAATCTCGCGGTGGTTGGCATCAAGGCCTAGGATCGGTTCGTCCAAGAGCAGGATCTCAGCTCCGCTGGCTAAAGTTAGGATAGCCTTGAAAATCGAAGTATAGCCTGTAGAAAGGGCCTTGATCTTCTTCTTGGGCTCAATCCAAAGCGCTGCGTAAGTTCCCCAGCGTAATGCAAGTCAAACTTGGGATAAAATTTGGCAGTCCAGCGAAAAATCTCCCCCACCCTAAGTGATTCCGGATACAGATTTGCTTCGGTCATACAAAAAATCCTGCCTAAGGCCTGGTCGTTTTCCCAGACCGGTACTCCGTCGAGCGTAATCGTTCCCTGGGAGGGATGGGTCTTGCCTGTAATTAGATTTAGAAGAGTTGTCTTGCCAGCACCATTTCGTCCGAGGAGACCGTAAATTTTCGCCTCATCTAAAGTAAGGTTTACATTGTCGAGGGCTATGGGCTGCCATAGACTTTAGTTACATTTCTAACCTCAATTCCTTGCATTGGGCAAACCCCTTTCAATCATTTCTGCGACCTCTTGTGGTGAAATATCAAGTTTTCCAGCTTCTTCAAGCAGCGTGACCACAAATGATTCATAGAACTTGGCCCTGCGTTTTTGCATCACTTTGCGCATGGCTCCAGGGGTGACAAACATGCCCACACCTCGTTTTTTGTAGAGAATGCCTTCATCCACCAAGAGGTTGACTCCTTTCCTGGCAGTGGCAGGGTTAATCTTAAGCGCCACCGAAATCTCTGTAGTCGAGGGAATTTGAGTGTCTTCCGCAAAAATGCCCTTCAGCACATCATCCTCTATCGCTTCCGCCAGCTGAATATAGATCGGCTGTTCACTGTCAAAGTCCAGAATCAAGCTATCCCCCCTCATTGGTTAGTTACTTGTGTAATTAACTATATGGCCACTGAACTCTTTTGTCAACCCTTTTTTGGGAAAGTAAAAAGATGACCTTGCGGCCACCAAAAAAGCCTCCCATCTCTTTAGGGAGGCTTGCTTAGCTTAGGGCTTAATGACAATCATACTTACGTCGTCCTGCTGTGTTGGAGAGTGTTTGAACATGTCATGGATCAGGCCGTCACAAATCCCATCAGCATCATACTCTTGGTAGTTAAGCAATGTGCGGGCGATACCCTCTGCTCCAAACTGTTCGTTCTGTTCATTGCGCGTATCCGCTAATCCGTCGGAATAGATAACCAGAATATCCCCTGCTTGAAGCTGAACCGCAAACGCCGGATATTCTGCATCAGCCTTGACGCCAAGGGCCACCCCTTTACTTGGCAGAGGTGCCACTTCTCCAGTTTCCTTGCGGAAAAGCAAGGGACTAACGTGGCCTGCATTAGAGTACAGCAGTCTTTGTGTAGTGGGTTCAAACACCCCGTAGAACTGGGTTACAAATGTATTGAGATGGACTATTTCCGACATAAAAGCCTTGTTTAAGTCAGACAGCACCTGGCTTGGGGAAGCAGTTGACTTTGTCAACTGACGAAAAATTGTGCGGGCCATCAGGGCAACCAGTGCCGCAGGCACACCGCTCCCCATGGCGTCAGCCAAGGTCAAGCCGACTATTCCCTTCGGGAAGGAAAGTACATCAATGTAGTCTCCACCTAACTCGTGGGCGGGAAGACTGCGAAAGGCCAAAGACGAGTGGGGCTTGGAGTTTTTCAATTTTGGCATAAGCTGTCTCTGCACAAGCTGGGCCGTTTGCAGCTCACGGGTCACCCGCCTGTCACCGAAGAGATCACTGGAGAAAACTACATCAACCAGTTTCTCTATATAGGCCAAAAGACCGTGAAAGCGCTCCAGCTCCTCTGGGGAGAACGACTTGGTTGACCAAAACACCAAGGTCAGCTGGGCTCTGCCACTAACCACAGGCACTCCCCAATAGGATAGTGCCGTACCCTTGGGCAAGCTTGCTGTTCCGTTGATCTCGCCCTGGGATTTGTGCACCCGCAGCGCAATTCTATGATCCTCCTGGGGCAGTTCGTCTTGCTTAATATTGCTATGAAAACCGAGGCGCGCAAGTGCCCCTGGGGCGCCAATGTTTTCCATCCACAGGCTGGCCGCTCCAACATTGGCGATCTTGACTACCTCTTCGCTCAAAGCACAAAAAGGAGCATCCAGGGAACCTAGACACTTATCATACAAATCGAAGAGTAAATCTTTACTAATCATGAGCTTCACCTAGGTTTTCTAAATCCTCCTGCCTTCTTAGGACGAAATAAGTCGGATGTTCCAGCAGGTTCAAATCAACACTAGGATCCAAGGTTCCAAATACATTCCGATCAACCCGCACAATGGGTCTGGTCGGAAACCCTCGGTTGGCCTCTACCACATAGCCGGAAGAACCGTTGTTAAGCTCGACCCGGGTGCCAACGGGATAGAAAGACACGCAGTTTAAGAAGGCCCGCACTATTTGGGGATCAAACTCAATTCGGCTCATAGCCATGATATAGGCTATGACCTCCTCAATTGGATACCTGTTGTTAGCGGACATCCGATCAAACTTGTCTGCCACTGCAACAATTCGAGAAAGCCGGGTAATCTCCTTCCCTGCTAAACCCTGGGGATAGCCCGTACCATCCCACTTTTCGTGGTGTTGGTACACTGAACGGATCACCTTTGACTCTATATTGCCGTTGCGCTCCAGGATTTCCCTGCCCTGGACGGGATGCTGCTCATCATCGCTAAAGAGCCTGCCCACATCGTGCAAGAGGCCGACTGTCGCCAAAGTCTGAAGTTCTTCCTGGCTAAGCTCCAGCTCAATACCTGTGATCACGCTCAAGATAGCCACATTTACACTGTGACTGAACAATTCTTCGTCGTGGGAGCGAATGTCCACAAGGTTGACCATTATGTCATCCTGCAGGAAGAGTTCGTCAATGATTTTAACCAATACCTCGTGAATCGACTCCATCTCAAGGGCTGCCCCGCGCTGGACATTCTGCAACACTCTTTTTGTCTCCCGAACCGCTTGCTGCCGTGTTTCATCGCTGATAACATCCCGAGGTACAACGTCCTGGCCGGTTGACACATATATTACCCCGATGCCGTAGCGCTGCAACTGCTGGATATATCTGTCGGTGATCTCCACACCCTGCCTCAGCAGCCGCTGTCCAGTATTGCCAAAGATGGACCTTGCCACCACCATGCCCGGTTTAAGTCTTGACACCGCAACTAGTTTCAATCCCGCACCCCCTTATACCGCTGGGTTTTCTTCACCTTAGCAATCTATATCAAATTGGAGGACAAGTATTGTGCCCCGACCCGAGGTATAGGCTGTAACTGCATCTGCATACTTATCCATAATCGGAAAGCCCATGCCCAGGCTAGACGAGGTGGAAAAACCCTTCCCAAACAGAAGGCTGGGCAAAACATCTAAATCCAGCCCTGTACCGTAGTCAATAACATGAAAGCTAAGCCCAGCTGTATCGGCATAGACCAGCAATCTGCCTCCCGGCGTATACTTCACTACATTGGTGACAGCCTCTGACACAGCAAGCAAAACCGGTAAACGGACCTTTGACCAACAGCTAAGGTGTGCTGCAAAACAGGTGTCAAGCTCCCTCCGAATGCGCGCTATATCGGCTTTTGATTCAATTTTTAACTCCCCGACAGGCTCCCACGATTGATACCTAGCCTGATATTCCTTATAAGGTCGTATGCTGATCGGGTCTGCAAGGCCAGCTGTTTCTTCCACCTGACAACGCTCCGCACACATCAGGAGTTCACGATCTCCCTAATCCCGATTATCTCGAGAATTGCCTCGATTTCCGGATTGTCGTTTTCGATCCGAAACCCAATGTCCCGGGCGGTACAGCGTTTGTAGTACCCGAGAAGCTGGCCTACTCCTGTGGAATCAATGAAGTTCAGCCCCCCGATGGAAATGGTGAGGCTCCGCATCTGCACTTCATCTAGACGTTCGAATGTTTCATTAAGCACCTCGCTAGTCACCATATCCAGATTCCCAGAGAGGGACAGCCCCACATCTGGCACATCTTTTTTTATGCTCACACTTAACATGACGTCCTCCTTATTCGTTGATCGCTTCTACAGCTAGACAATCAAGCTCACGAAATGTGTGGTTGTGCCACACACTGGTTAAAACCCGCAAATCAGACCCTATTTTAAGCCTTACCCCCGGTTGAAATTGCTTGGCGGTGATCGTACCCCCTTCTAGTACCGAGAGATACGTCTTGCCCATCCCCTTCGAGCCAACCTTACCTACCCTAATCTCTGATTTGGCCCGATACGTTCCGCAGCGGCAATCACCGAAAATATGAATTCTGTCACCAGCCACCATCTCAGACCCATAGGCCAAAGATCCAGTGACAGTGATGTTTCCCGTAGCCTCCAGAGTGGCGTTTTGACAGTAATTGGCGGTTATGTTGGCTGGGTAGCCGAGAAAGCCGTTCATGCGTTCTTCTAGTTCTGCCAAATCCCTGCGCATCCCATCTAAAGTGTCCCGGGAGTCAATCATAAGTGGTCCGGCTTCGATAAAGTGCTTGGCAATCACCCGTAACCTGGCAACTAAGTCACCAAAGTCGTTTTCATACAGCTCACAGTCTATTTGGGCCAGAACTGCATCCAGTTTCCCAAAGTTCTTGGCAATTTGGGGAAATCTCATTTCTAAGAGAAGCTTGATTAAATAGCCCGCGCCCATATGGGACAGATCCTTGGTGCTAAACTTGGGATGGCGCTGCAGCTGGGCGCATGCGGCTGACAGTTTGTCTAGTTCGGGAATGAGCTGCTTGACAAAGACCAGACTGCGCATCAGTCCAACCAAATGCTGCCCTGCACTAACGCTGCTGCTAATGATCTTGCCGCTCACGATTACATCAGAGCCGCTAGTGATCTGGGCATGGCAGACGTTGCCCGTGACCTCAACTTGCCCTCCCGCTTCAATTTCCATGGACTCGCTGACATTGCCCAAAACAATGACATCGCCCTTGAATCTGATGTTCCCCGTCTTCATATCCACATTGCCCTCAATAAGCATCTGGGGGGACACTAAAACGACGTTATTGCGGAGCAAAGGTCTGCCGGCTTGCTCAGCAACGGCAACTGTGCCATTACTGACCAGATTCACGCCTCGTCCGGCACGCAAAGAACGATTTCTTGGCTGGGGCGGGTTAACAACCTCACCATAGACATTTCTGCCGGGCTTCCCTGGAGTTGGCGAAAACCAATGGGCCAAGACATCGCCTGCATCCACAGATTCAATCACACTTCGCTCTCGGTGATCAATTTTTTCCGCGCCAAGGCTGGGAACAGCCTCGAATTGCTGTTCCCAAATCTTCTCTATCCTTCCATGAACAGGCTGCTGAACAGGGATTCCCTCCGCGATCACTGTTTCAGAGTCCTCCAGACTCCGGCAGGCATCGGCCAGCGCTTGAGGATCAATTTTTGCAGAAATTCTGCGTTCTTCCAGCTCAGCTAATACTTTTCCCACATCAATTGGGTCAGGTAAGAACTCCCTGATTGGCCGGGTTTTGATCCTTAGTTTTTGCGTCAGTTCCTGATCACAGATCTGAAACTCTTTACCCCTAATGAAACGTGTCCTTAGGATGACTTTCATCTTGTCAGGAGAAACAATGATCTCAAATTCGCTCCTGGCTTCTTGGTCAAGGGCATGCAATGAGATACCGGTTGTGCTTTCCACAACGAAGGGGCGCTTAACCTCTTCGCCATTATAAAGTACTTTGACCCCTTCGCCCGGAATAAGCGGCGGCCAGGCTCCGTTTCCAACCGGCCTTTCCATGATCAGCCGGCCATCGACAATTCCAACTCTTCCCGGTCGATCAGCTTCCATGTGCAGATCCTCTTCCGGTGTCAATTCCCCCATGTTCACTACCAAAAGAAACACCCCAAAAAAAAATGCTTTTTAGCTGCAACTAAAAAGCATGCTAAAAAGCATTATAGTGCAGCTGGCTGACATACATACCTGTGCTTAGTCCCTGTAGCTTTGCGTCCCGCGATTTCTCACGGTTTGCCAAATATTCTATTTGTGGTTTGAAGTCTAATGCAGATGTACTAGAAAACAGTCAAATATGTATAGCACTGTATCCGTAC
>JAAYOM010000101.1 GCA_012520315.1 Bacillota bacterium
ATAATCATTTATAAACCTTTCGTTCCTCCTTGAGCGCATCAAAATCCCTATAACTCTGCCAAAATTGCACTTGACACAATTGTCCCTTTACGAACATAGAACCCCACCATAAAGCCCCGAGACCTAAGAAGGAAATACCAAGTTAACAAGGAAGATCAACTATGCAAGACACAAATGAGAAGGGATGAAGCAATCTTGGAAAACCTGCGCCTTGATGATTTTACGAAGTACAAGTTTCTCTCCGCTATCGAACACAGCCCCGCGGGCGACTATGCCTGTTTTGCCGTCCATGAAGCAGACATGGAGGACAACGGATACAAATCACACCTGTGGATTTATGATGTACAGAAACAAAGCGTCTTTCAGTTGACTGCCCTGGGCAGGGAGTCCTCTTTCACCTGGCTCAGCCCGAAGGAAATTCTATTTTCTTCCACCCGCAGCCCTAAAGATCAGGAGCGGCAAAGCAAGGGAGAGGAGTTAACCATATTTTACAAAATTGGCATTCACGGCGGCGAAGCCAGGGAAGCCTTCCGCATACCCAGGCGGGTTAGGAAGATTAAGCCTCTGGGTGAAGATCGGTATCTGCTTACCTGCACTTACAATCCTAAGCGCCCTGACCTGAGCTCTTTGTCGGAGGAAGCCAAGGAGGCCGAGCTGAAAAAGTACGCCGCGGAAAAGGATTATGAGGTCTTGGAGGAAATTCCCTATTGGAGCAATGGCCAAGGCTTTACAAGCGGCAACCGCTCCCGTCTGTTTCTCTACGATAGCCAAACAGGTTCCCTGGAGGCTTTGACGGGGGAAAAAATGCAGGTTGAAGGGTTTGAGCTTAATGCAGACAAAACCAAGGCGGTTTTGATCTGCTCGGAGTACTCAGGTATGATGCCCCTGATCAATTCCCTCTACCTGGCTGATTTAGAGACAAAACAGGTAACTAAGCTAACTCCCGCTGAAGACTTTGCCTATCATTCTGCACACTTTATCACAGATCAGGAGCTGCTCTGCAGGGGCAGTGCCAGAGAGCGCTTCGGACTGAACGAAAACGCCCGCTTCTACCTAGTCCGGCTCGATGGCAGTAAGGAGCTGCTTACGCCTGACTTCGACAGATCAGCCTATAACTCTGTCGGATCAGACTGCCGCTACGGCGGCGGTGGCGGTCAGCACCTAGATGGAGAATTTCTCTATTTCGTCACTACTGAAGGTGAAAGTTCCTACCTTAACCGCATCGACAAAACGGGAAGTATAGAAAGGATCTCCAGCGAACCTGGATCCATTGATTCTTTCAGCGTAAGAAACGGTGAGATTCTCTTTGTTGCCCTGAGAGAGCTGAAACTACAGGAACTTTACAGCCTGACCGGGGACAAAGAAGAGCAGCTGACCACCTTTAACAGCTGGGTTAACAAGGAGCGCAAACTCTCTGAGCCGGAAGCATTGAGCTTTGAAATCTCACCTGGCATAACCTGCGAAGGCTGGGTGCTCAAGCCAGCAGATTTTGCAGAAGGCCGAACCTACCCCGCCATTTTAAACATCCACGGCGGCCCCAAAACTGTTTACGGCACAGTCTTCTTCCATGAAATGCAATACTGGGCCAGCCAGGGGTACTTTGTCATGTTCTGCAACCCACGGGGAAGCGATGGCAAGGGCAATGAATTTGCCGACATCCGCGGCAAGTACGGCACCATTGACTACCAAGACTTGATGCAGTTTACAGACCTGGTTCTAGATGCCTATCCGGCCATCGACCCTAATCGATTGGGCGTAACAGGCGGTTCCTACGGAGGATTTATGACTAACTGGATCATCGGCCATACCGACCGCTTCAAAGCGGCCGCCTCCCAGCGCAGCATTAGCAACTGGGTCTCCATGGGCTATACCACAGACATCGGCTACTTCTTTGCACCGGATCAAGTTGGGGCCACCCCCTGGAGCGATCATGAAAAGTTGTGGCAGCATTCGCCCTTGAAATATGCTGATCGAGTCAACACTCCGACTTTGTTTATCCATTCCGACGAGGACTACCGCTGCTGGCTGCCTGAAGCCTTACAGATGTTTACGGCACTAAAGTATCATGGCGTTGAATCCCGCCTCTGTATGTTCCGGGGCGAGAACCACGAACTTAGCCGCAGCGGCAAGCCTAAGCACCGCGTGCGCCGCTTAGAAGAGATCACCGCCTGGTTTGATCGTTTCTTAAAGGAATAAGAAGGGCAAAGTGGGATCTGCTTTAGCGGATCCCTTTTCAATTGTCACCAAAAGCTGTTCTTTGTCAGAAGGAATCACATGTCTCTTGGGTGAATTTGAACGTAAAACCCAAGGAAGGGAGATATTACATTGGTAAAAAGCATTATCCGTCCCCTGATTCTAGTCTTCGCACTGGTCTTGTCCCTTACTCCGGCGATCTATGCCATTAATTATTCCAGTGTTGAAGCCCAGATTGAGAGCGAAGAACTGCCGAAGATCCAAACTGCAATCGAAAGCCTGGAAAAGCACCTGCAAGCCAGTCCTCAGGACGGCGAAGCCCTCTGGCTGATTGCCAAGGCCTACCTGTACCTTGGAGATCGCATCGAAGATGACATACTGGAAACCTTTGAAACAGGCAAAGAATACGCAGATGCTGCTGTAGAAATGCTTCCCGGTTCTCCCCACCCACATTTTTGGCAGGCATCCCTGATGGGCAGGATTGGACAAACAAGAGGCATCTTAAGCAGCCTGTTTATGGTTCGACCTATGAAAGAAGCTTTGGATAAAGCGTTAGAGCTGGATGAAAGCTACGCCGATGCCCACTGGGTGCTCAGTCAGCTCTACCACCAGGCCCCAGGCTTTCCATTGAGCATTGGCAACAAGAAACTTGCTTTAGAGCATGCGGAAAAGTCTGTGGAGCTCGATCCAGACAATCTGGAATATCAAATCCAGCTGGCGGTAGCCCTCGAGTACAATGGGCGCAAAAAAGAGGCCGTCCAAGTCTTAGACGACCTCCTGGCAAACCCTGCCCTCAAGGCGAAGCCGGAACTTAAGGCAGAAGCTGAAGAATACCATGCTAAGTTCAGTAAATAACGGGCCTCAATAGCCCAGAACCGTGATATTGCCATTTGATGTGGCCAGTGAGATTGAAGGATTGTCACCTTTTTCAAGAACCACCTGTTTGCGGCCGTTAAGCTGAGTATCCCCCACCTCAAACTTCACATGTCCATTGGATGTCCTGGCCTGGAATGAGCCGGAACTGTCATGGGGGATCCTCAGCTCAATACTGCCGTTACTGGTGTCAATCGTATACCTGCCGTCTGTGGCAAACTTGGCCTGCCCCGCAATGCGCCCGTTTGATGTCCGCAAGGAGCTGTAGCCCTCAAGTGCGAGCAAGCCGAACTCAATCCTCCCGTTGGAGGTCTTGGCATTGATTTCGCCCTGACCGGACTGGAGCATAATCCGCCCGTTCGAGGTTGTTAGATCAAGCTTACCGCAGGTCGGCACCTCCACTGAAACTGCTCCGTTAGATGTTATCGCCTGGAAATGTTTGATCTGCTCTGGAGATACATAGACGCTAAAATCCACCTTGGCATTGATGCCCAGGGCTTTGGGCGAGTTAATGGACCGCAGCGCAATTTTCCCTTCTGAGATGTCACATTCAATCTGTAGATCCGCTAGTATCTGATCCAGTCCGCCTAAGGACAGCCCACGGACTTCTTTTTCCGCCACAATCCTAGGCGCCCCCCCATCTAAGGGCAGCCATGCAATCGCCCCATTAAAGCCCTGGATTGAAATGGATTCGATTTTTGGCCCCAGTGAAAATTCCTCCTGTGAACTGACTTTAGAAAACAAAGCCATCTATTTGCCCCCTTCGTTTAGCTTGTCACCAGTTTACCACCCCTCACCCATACACACCAGCGACTCCAAATCGAGACATTCTCCGCCTTAAGACTGATTTTTACATCTTTTTCCGGAATGAAAAGGAGAATCAATACTAAGTGACGAACATAGTATATAACGTCAAAAGGAGGTATCGCTGGATTATGGAAAAGCGAACCGTATTTATGCACGGACATCCCCTGACAGCCCGCGGCAGAAAGTTGGCCGTTGGTGAACAAGCACCTGACTTTAGACTGATAGATAATGAGCTCAAAGAAAAGACCCTGGCAGACTATGGAGATGGAGTCAAACTAATCAGCATCGTACCCTCACTGGACACCGGCGTCTGCGATCTGCAGACTCGGCAGTTCAATGAGGATATTGCAGAGCTGCCCGAGGCAGTAGTAATCACCGTCAGCGTAGATCTGCCCTTTGCCCAAAAGAGATGGTGTGGAAATGCCGATTTGGAAGATGCCGTCACCCTCTCTGATCACCGTGACGTTTCCTTTGGTGAAGCCTATGGGGTGCTGATTGAAGAACTGCGCCTCTTGGCCAGGACCGTTCTGGTCCTTGATGGGCAGAATAAGATCACCTATGTAGAGTATCTGGAAGAAATGACGGAACATCCAAACTACGAGCAAGCACTGAAGGCTGTTAGAGCCTTACTCTAGACCCACTTAGACTGAGGGAAAACCCCCTGTGGATCAAATGTCCACAGGGGGTTTTCCATGATGAATGCGCCACAATTACGCTTTGTAGCCGTTCCAGCTTACGATCTCGTCCAGGTCCTTCCTCTTCTTTAGCGGCCTGTGATCATCCCCGGGGTAGCCGAGGGGAATTAGGGCAATGACCTCCATATGCTCAGGCAGCTGCAGCACTTGATGGACATGGGCTGCATCGAAGGCGCATACCCAGCAGGTACCCAGCCCCTGTTCCACTGCAGCCAGGGTAAGATGATCAACTGCAATAGCCACATCTATATCCACATGGTCCTTACCGTCCCGCCTTTTCCAGGAGGTATTGCAATCGCCGCAGGCCACAATCACAACCGGTGCCTTAGCAAACCACTCCCTGGAATAACCTTCCGCGATCTTCGCCTTTAGTTCACCGTCCGTGACCACGATAAAATGGCAGGGCTGGTAATTTACCGCGCTCGGGGCCAGCCGGGCGGCCTCCAGAATCTGGAGGATCTTCTCCTTTTCCACCGGCTGCTCGCTAAACCTGCGCAGAGAAAACCGCTGTGCGGCTAAATCCAAAAACTTTACAGTCACGCCTTCTTCCCCCTTATCTACGCTTGTTTGTCCACATGCAGGCCCATCAGACGCTGAATGCGGATTCTGTGATCCAATTCTGTGGCGGAGGGAGAATGTTTCACCGTTTCGCCGGTCCGTGTATCCACAAGGTGGGCTACATTTTCCCCCAACTCTTTGTTATATCTAAAACTGAGCCGATGATGATCCTTGTTGCCCTTAAAATTGACATCTTCCACATTATCAACCTGGTGCGGGGCAGCCTTGGGAACACGCCCTTCCAGAAGCTGCACCGTCTCAGGCCGAATCGGGATGCGCTCGCTAATCTTCATCTTGCCACCTCCACCAGTCTTCTACTATCTTTATCGGCAGCATATTGCTATTTTCTTAATCTATGGCTTTCGGGAGTGCAACACAGGCCCGATTTCTGCCTGACTCCTTGGCCTGATACAAAGCCCGATCTGCCCTGGCCAATGCCTCGGTGACACTTTGATCGCCAGGCGAAAAGACGGATACCCCCAGCGAAATGCTGGTTTGGATCAGCTGCTCTCCTGCCTGAAATTCGGCAGAAGAGACTGCTGCCACAAGTTTTCTGCCAAGCTCCCCAAGTTCCCTAGCCTGCACTCCCCGGCAGAGCACCACGAACTCGTCTCCGCCCCAGCGCACCACCAAATCTGAGGGAGCGATGCCGTCATAGACTGCCCTGACAACGCCCTGCAGCACCTGATCGCCTGTCACATGGCCGTAGGAATCGTTAATTGCTTTGAGGTGATCAAGATCAAAGATAATGATCGCCGGGCTCACACCGCTGGCCTTAAATTCGTTGAAAGCCTCAATTAGGCAGTCATAGCCGTAACGCCTGCTGCCGGCCCCTGTGAGCATATCGCTGTTCAGTTGCATCTCCAGCTGTTTGGTACTTTGCTTGAAATAAAGATATTCCAGCACCAAAACAGTACACAGGGAGATAATAACCAGGAGGACTAGAAGGAAGACCATCCTCAGGGAGAGGAGCACAGACAGCCTGCCGTCTTCAGCGCTGCCGCCTACCTGCTGGAGGCACAGCCAAGCAACATAACCGATGACAAGGCAGATGATAAGGATCATAATGGTCATGGTGACAGTATGCCTGAGCCGAATCATTACTTCACCTGCTAACTCAAAAAGGAATAGTGAAAATAGTCACTTAACTATTCACCAGAAAAATACCTTCTCCTGCCAGTTCAATCAACCGTTACGGCACATATAGCATGGTTTTTGTCATGCCGCCGTCTATGATCAAATTGGTCCCATTAATGAAACGATTGTCAGGATGGGTCAAAAAGAGGCAAGCATTCGCTATGTCACCCGCCTTGCCTACGCGTCCGGACCAATGCTGCAGATGATCTATATCCCTTAGCTCTGCATAGTTCTCGGTCTCGATCCAGCCTGGACTGATGGAATTGACACAAATCCCGTCAATGGCGAGCGAAGCCGCCAAGGCATGGGTTAGGGCAATAATCCCGCCTTTCGAAGCAGCATAGGCTTCGGAGTTCTCTTCGGACTGAAACGCCCTGGTGGAAGCGATGTTTACAATGGAACCTTCATTATGCAGGCGCATAATCCGGGCTGCCTCCCTGGAACAGAGAAAGACACTGCGCAAGTTGGTGTTAATGACGCTGTCCCACTCCTCTACCGTCAGTTCGTAGGGAGAGCGGAATCGGGAGACACCAGCGTTGTTAATCAGAATGTGGATCGTGCCGCAGCGCTCCTGCACAGTGTGGATCAGGTCTGTAATTTGCCCCGGATCAGATACATCAACAGGGACATAGAAAGCCCTGCCGCCCTGTTCCTGAATGAGGCCCTCGGTTGCTAGTCCCAGTTCCGCTTCAAGTTCAGCAATGACGACCTGGGCTCCCCGGGCTGCATAAGCCTGGGCCACTCCCCTGCCGATTCCGCGGCCCGCACCAGTTACAACAACCACCTTGTCTTTATAATCCAAAAACTTCGCCAAGTCGCTGCCTCCTTTAACGTTCCAGACGGATTTCATAAATGTGGCTCCACAGCTTCCCAGTAACAAACAGCCGCTGATTATCATGATCGTAGGCGATGCCATTGACAACATCTGCATCTGGATCAGCCTGTTTTTCCGTTTCGTACAGACTGCTCAGATCAATCCAGCCCAGAACCTTGCCTGTGCCTGGATCAATGCGGCAGATGCGGTGATCAAACCAGATATTGGCCAGAATTTCCCCATCTATATACTCCAGTTCGTTGAGATGCCAAATGGGACCTTCTTGGCTGGAAACTGTGATTTGTCTAACGGGCCGAAAGGAGTCTGGGTCTAAGTATGTGATCTGATCAGTTCCGTTGCTCATGATCAAATACTCCCCATCTGCAGTCAGGCCCCAGCCCTCCCCGGCGTAACTGAACTGTTCGATCAGCTCCAGGGTGGCCAGGTCGTAGACAAAACCCCTCTCTTCCCGCCAGGTCAGCTGATAGATGCGCTCGCCTAAAATAGCGATACCCTCGCCAAAAAACTGCTGGGCCAACTCCGTGCGGGCCAGCACCTCCCCATCGGCCAGGTTTACTCTGCGAAGCGATGAGTGGCCGTAGAGACCGGTCCCTTCATACAAAAAGCCTCCGTGAAACACCAAACCCTGGGTAAAAGCGTCGGGATCATGGGGATAACGCTCAACTACCTCAAAGGCATGCAGCTTTTCTCCGGCCCAGGCTGTGCCTGAGACCAGCAGGCACATCAGGAGCGCCAAGACAATAAACTGTGCACAAAACCGGCGTTTGAAGGCGGAACACCTCCTTTCTCAACTCTCTATTCTGGCAGCAGCCAAAAGTTCCTGCCTGCAGAGATATGGGGGCGGTTTCTGGGCAAAATACTCTTGAATATCAAGAAAGGGGAAACAATATGGACTCTAGATTCAAAGGCTACGGGCCAGTGATAATGATTATTGCACTTCTGGCAGGGCTGGCCGGTGCCCAGGCTATTTTCGGCCGCGGTGCACAGCCGGAAATGTTCCAGTCGCAAGTAGGGGCAACTGAAAACTCCCTGCAGGAGGTAAAATTCTTTGACCTGGAGATCGAACTGAAAGATGATTCAGAAATTGAAGTCCGTTACGGGGCCCGGGGGGAAGGTTCGCAAAGGGCCGAGCTGCGCCGCGACGACCGCAATGAACGCCTCTTAGGAGATGAAGCTTTGGAGCAGGTGCGGGTGATCGTGGAGTCTTCGCCCCCCTTAACCTCTGCCGAACCTTTGACTCTGATTCAGGGAGTGCTGGATCAGCTGGAAATCCATCAGGCGGATGTTAAGGAGTTTGAGCTTGAATATGAACTGAACGACGGAAGAGAACGCAAAATAGAGCTGGAAGTAGACAAAGATCGGGATGATGACGATGATGACTGGGACGACGATTGGGATGATGACTAGGACGATGTCCACTGGCATTCATTCATCCAGCTGGGCTTTCATGCGCTCCAAGACTGCGATAGCCTGGGCAAACCCGTCCCTTTCCTCTCGCAAAGACTCCAGATAGAGTCTTTCCCTGGGAAGCAGGTTGCGCAGGTATTGCAGGGAGAAAATGGGCGGATGCAGGATCCCTTCGATTTCGGCAATTTTGTCCTGCAGCTTGCTGATTCTAAGCATCATGGCCTGCCCAATAATTTCCTGGGCGATCTCAGTTTGGTTGGTAAGCCGCTTTTTGGCAGCCGCCAGCTTAAAGTTGCGCAGAGCCTCGTCGAGATCATCATTTTCCAGCGCCTTGAGGGCTTTATTAACATAGACGGACTGGGGCAAATGGCCCTGCTTGTGCAAGTAAGCAACGCCGAATTTTGTCGCCAGTCCGGTTACCATTCCTGTCAAAAGTGAGAGTGACGGAAGCATGCTACACCTTCAGCGCCTTCTCGAGCCACTCGGCAGTCTTAGGATTAGCGTCCTTAAACTGCTTCCATTCGCTTTCAGAAATCTCGAGGGGGTCTTTGCCAAACATCTGTTCAATATTGCGTGAGGCAGCCCTGACAAGCTCCCGATTGACAGAGAGGGCGGCTAAAACTGAACCGGCCACGGCAAAGAGACCATCCACAAAGTCTAGGCCGGTGAGGCTTTCCAGCCCCTGTTCCAGCAAGAGACCTGCCAAAAATCCAACTCCGCCCGCTGCAGTTGTCTTAACAATCCTGCCCACTGTGCTTCACCTCTCTTCTTTGATGCTCTTGATAGCCCTGGCAATATAATCATCCTTTTGCCTAAGGCGCTTTTCTAACTCGCGGATCTCAGCCCGCAATTTGGTCTCGGTCTTGGCCCTGTTGCCGAAAAAGCGGCTGTACAAAAATGCGATATTAAGACCTAGAATAATGCCGATCAATGTTCCGAAAACCAGGTAGAGCAGATTACTGTCCCCCGCTGTATGCATAGCATCCTCTCCACTTTGTACTTGCTTATACTTTCCACAAAAACAGAAAAACCCCTCCATAGGAGAAGTCCATTCTGCCGCATTTGCCTGGGAAGCCCGATTTACGTTACAATTAGAGCTAAGCGGGGGAGATTCAATTGTTCAAACGGCTAAGGAAAGTTCTATCATTCATTTTGAAACTGTACATCCTCTACGCCCTGGCTGCAGGCGTCCTGATCTTTGCCTTCCCGGTCAGCCCCGAACCAGACTGGGAAGGGAGGATTGACTCGGAACGCTTCTACGGCGAAGAAGGCTATGATCAGGTGGTGCTCTTAGAAAATCCCTACCTGGCAGCCCTGGCCCGCCGCGATCTGATCGCTGGTGCCCAGGAGACAATTGATGTTGCCTATTACAGCCTAGCCCGGGATTATTCCGCCGAGGCTTTTATTGGCGAACTCTTGGCAGCCGCAGACCGCGGGGTCAAGGTACGCATCTTACTCGACGGCGTCCGTGCCCTGGGCAGCCCTTTAAAGAAAGTGCGATCTGAACTTTTCGAACATGAGAACATTGAGCTGAAACTCTACGAGCCCATCGATCTTGTGCGCCCCTGGACCTGGAACAACCGGCTGCACGATAAATACATCATAGCAGATTACAGTCATGCAATTATTGGCGGCCGAAACATCGGCCTCAGGTTCTTCGATCCCCAGGACAAGAGCGCCGTCAGAGATCGGGATGTGCTAATCATCAGCCAGGGAAAGCAGGACCCAGCCAGCGTCCTCCATCAGTTTAAAGCCTATTTCACAGAACAATGGCAAAGCCCCTGGGCCGAAAGGGCGGGAAGGGGGCTATTTGCACGGTTCGGCAGCGAAGATGTGCGGAACAGACTGCAGGCGGCAGCGGAAGAACTTTTTCCTGACAAGATCGACTGGCATGCCCTGGCCTTTCCCACAAACAAGGTTACTCTCATTCATAACCCCCTAGGGCGGCTCAATCAGGAACCTTGGATCCTAATGGAAGTGGCGGCTCTACTGGCAAGTGCCCGGGAGCGTGCTGTTCTCCAAAGCCCCTACTTTATTCCCACCCCCGCCATGGAGAAATTCCTGCCCAGCAGGCCCCTTGCTGCTGAAACGGTAATTGTGACCAATCACCCGGGATCACCGGGCTACGCCAATCTGTCAGCCATGGCCGGCTACCTCAATCGGAAGCAAAGTGTGAAACGACTGGCCGCAGAAATCCATGAGTATTATGATCCTTCCAGAAGCCTGCACGCCAAGACCTATGTTTTCGACAGCAGGCTGAGCCTAGTAGGATCCTTCAACTTCGATGCCAGAAGTTCATTCTTAAGTACCGAGAGCATGGTCGTCATCGACAGCCCTGAGTTCGCCGAACTTCTGACGGAAAAAATCAAGGGCATCATCGGCGACAGCCAACCGGCTGAAGCGATGACGCCCCTCAGGAAAGTCTCATTGTCCATCTTGCGCTTGGTGTTCTGGCCCTTTTCCTTCCTCCTCTAAGCCTTTAGACCACTTCCAGGCCCAGGACCGACTGCATCTGAGCGAGGGCAAAGCGATGGGCTTCTTCATCGAAGCTGGCTACACCGCTACTGTAGACTTTAGTGGGAACATCCCGATTAGCGAGCTCCTCTGCGGTAAAATAACAGCAGATATTGGTGCAGACCCCTACGATCTCCACTGCATCCACCGCTGCCCGGGTGCTGCTTGGGCTGAGCCCTAGGTACTCTTCCAGATCAGTTTGGAAAAAGGCACTGTAACGGTTTTTCTTCACATAATGCACTCGGTCCCCTCCCTGCTGCTTGGCGAGGGCTTTAAGTTCAGGAATTAACTCCTGTCCCCAGGTTCCCTGCACACAGTGGGGGGCGAACTTGGCAAACTCCTTATCGTCTTCCCTATGGGTATCTAGAGTAAAAATAACTTCATCGCCGGCCTGCAAAGCTTTTTGCACCTGGTCCCTGACAAAGGGGACAATCTTCCGGGCAGGCTCTGAGCTGAGCACTCCCTCTTCAGCAACAAAGTCGTTTTGCATGTCCACTACAATCAAAACTTTTCGCATCTTGATACCTCCTATCTCAATATTTGAAGCATATCTATGGATTACTCCATCTTTCTCAATATCTCATAATGTCAACATGTCACATGTGTTTCGCCGGTACTATCCTAAACTCACCCTATCACGGCTCACTGGGTC
>JAAYOM010000102.1 GCA_012520315.1 Bacillota bacterium
AACTGCGCTCAATTCAAAGAATTGAATCAGGCTTACACAAACTTATGGCTTATTCTCTTCAAACACAGAATGTTTCAAGATTCAATGTTCAGTTTTCAAGGTTCTATCGAAATAAATAAGCCTTAAAAAGCAAGGCTCTTCGGTCGGCATCAGTTGTTGTCCCTGACGCCTTAATTAATATAGCATTATTCTAGACTGAATGCAAGCCCCCAAATCAACTTTTTTCCGACCTTTCTTTTCCCCTTAAGTAGATTGCTTCCCCCAATACTATATCCTGTAATTTGGTTAGAATCAGTTTGGGCGACGATGATATCACTTTTCCTCCTATTATACTTCAGCGTAAATTAGGGCTTCCAGTCTCTTTTATTGCTAACGCAGGAAAATCGGCACCGAATCATGCCGACTTTCCTTTAGGGGCCTAAATGAACTCTCCTGTCCTGAGAGTCAATTTAGCAGAATTAGTTTGGAACCTCGCGTTTCGCTAGAATTAACTTAAATGGGGAGTTGCTCCTTTTGTGAAACTAGGCACAAGTAATCTCAAAAAAATTATGCTGCTCACCGCGGGTTCCAGGGCAATGCTTTGTACTATGTGCATTTTATCACAAATGGATTTTCTTGTCAATGAACTTTTCCACAAATTGCCTTGGAACCGGCCCCCGGCTGTATGTCAGCCTTAAGACGGAGGTTCAAACATACCAAGGTCCGTTAATCTTTGCGGAAACCCGTGATACGATGTAGATGTCCTAAAGAGGATCTGCGCTAAGTACAGCAAACTACTTATATGGGCAGTATTTGTCCTGAGGAGGAAGAACAATGAAGTGGTTTCCTATAATATTGATAGGTTTTGGGGTGGGGTTTCTCCTTTATAATCTTCAGATCGTCAGTTTTACCCCATGGTCAATTCTCTGGCCGGTTCTAATAATTTGCTTCGCAGCTGATCAATTAGTCAAGATTATGCGGCGAGAGCGAGGGGCTCAGAATTCCTGGGACATCGTTCTCTGGCTCATTGTTCTTACAATTGGCGTCTATAATCTCTTACCGATAATCGGCCTGCCCATGCCGTCAATACCCTGGAAAGTGGTCTGGCCCCTTGCCTTGATCTTAGTCGGTTTCATTATCTTGTTCCCAGGAAAAAGCTCGATTATTAAGTTCGAATTTGAGCCTGGCGGAGAGCAACATAGTGGAGAATTCAAACACTCATTTGTTGGCGATTATACTCGCGGACCCGGCAACTGGGTTTTGGATGATACCCAAGTAAGGCAAGGTGTGGGATCTGTCAACCTGGATCTGACACAGGCGATCATTCCCGATCGAGAAGTTCATATTGATATAGTCGGTTACGTTGGAGAAGCCAGCATCTACCTTCCACCTGGCCTGCCGTTTAAGGCTGAGTGCAGCCTTAAAGTCGGCGACATTACTCTCCTAGATCAAAAGCAAAGCGGTACCCCCCGCTATGTTCAGTATCAGAGCCCCGATTACGACAGTGCCACGCAAAAGGTGCATCTTACAATCCACTGGAAGATTGGAGAAATAAGTGTCAGGCAAATACGCTAGGGTGGTGACAGCATGTGGGTTTCTCGTATTAAATGGATAATCTACCATTTTGTCAGCAGTCTGTTGGCTATCATCGCCTGCGCTCTTGTGATCTACATGCTGTTTCCAGATCTAGTCTGCCTCCCCGATACTCCCATGGCTGTTTTGGGCGGCATAGCCATTGCCATCATCGTTTCAGCGTTGAGCGCTTTTCTGGGCGGTTTCTATTCCAGCAGAGACATTCGCGGTGAACTTGAAGAGATTACACTAGGAGCAAAAAACATTGCCTACGGCAATCTAGATTATCGTCTCAGTTTCAAAGGAAACGCTGAATTTGACGGCATTATCGCAGCTTTCAATGAAATGGCATCTCGTTTGGAGTCGCAAGTAGGTGCACTGCAAAAGCTGGCCCAGGAAAACGAGCAGCTATTGCAGGAGACGAAAATCACCGCGGTCTCCGAGGAGCGTCAGCGCTTAGCCCGCGATCTCCATGATGCTGTCAGCCAGCAGATTTTTGCCATCTCCATGATGTCTGCCACTGTCTTGAAGTTAGCGGAGAAGAATCCAGAACATTCACTGGATCTCGTCCGGGAGATCTCCCGATCTGCCACAAGAGCACAGTCAGAGATGCGTGCACTGCTCTTGCAGCTGCGTCCATTGACGCTCCAGAATGAGAGTCTTGCGGAAGCGCTATCGTCCCTTGCCTCGGAACTGCAAAACAAACAGTCGGTAGAATTCGAGCTGGATCTGGACGAAGTGAGTCTGCCTAGCAATCTTGAAAACCAGCTCTTCCGCATTGCCCAGGAAGGCGTATCGAATGTACTGCGCCATGCCGAGGCGAGTCATGCCCGTATTTCATTGAAGGTATCCGAAGCAAATCGCAGGGTGATATTGGTGATAGAGGATGATGGAAAGGGGTTTTCCTTGGGAGAAATCCCCCAATCATCAATTGGCATTCGTTCTATAAAAGAACGTTCTACCTTGATAGGCGGCACAGCCCAATGGCTTTCTATCCCGGGAAAGGGCACCAAACTGGAAATCAGAGTCCCCATTTCCTCAGAATCGGAGTCTAAGGAGGATGAGCAAGCGTGGAAAAAATCCGAGTGATGGTCGTGGATGATCACGAGATGGTCAGACGAGGTATTTGCTCCTACCTTGAAACTGAAGATGACTTGGAAGTAGTAGGCCAAGCAGACAGTGGACAAACCGCCTTTGACATGGCTCTCCAGTTGAGGCCTGATGTAATTCTCATGGACTTGATCATGGAAGATGGTACCGGCATAGACGCTACCAGAGGAATTAAGCAAGAACTTCCCAACGTCCAGATCATTATCCTCACTAGCTACATAGATGAGAGTCTCATATTCCCAGCTTTGGAAGCCGGCGCTCTCAGCTACATACTAAAAACATCCAATGCAGATGAGATTGTGGATGCAATTCGCCTGGCCGTCAAAAAAGAGGCAGTCATTGAACCCAAGGTAGCGACCAAGATGCTGGCAAAAATGCGGGATACAGACGGGCATCACGCCCACAATGACCTGACCGCTAGGGAGTTGGAAGTGCTGAAACTGATCGGCGAAGGCAAGACAAATCAGGAAATTGCGGAAGAACTGTTCATCGGCATCAAGACAGTGAAGACTCACGTCAGTAATGTCCTGAGCAAGCTGGGGGTTGAAGATCGCACCAAAGCAGCAGTCTACGCCCACCGCCACAAACTGGTATAAGCTACTCTTGCTTTGTTATTTCCTCGGGATAGCCAAGATAGCGTAAAAGGGCAATGGCGTTTCTTGTAGTCGCCGGCCCTTTCTTTAGTTTGTAATCGAATTCCAGGCCCAGCGGACCTACACGTTCGCTGAAGTGAAAACTCGAGTATGTATCAGCGAGCAGATCCGTCAGTTCCAAATCATGGGTAGCTACAAAAATCAGGGCATTACGCCTGACCAAGTAGTCTAGGACACGCTGAGCAGCAAAGATTCTCTCCTCAGAATTTGTGCCGCGATAAAGCTCATCGAAGATGACCAAAGTAACGATTCCGTCGTCAACCACATCAAGAATCCTTAAGACACTTAGCGCTTCTTCCAAGTAATAACTCTTGCCCTCCACCACATTGTCAGAGCGGCCAATCGAAGTAAGCAAGCGCACTGGACAGGCTTGATAAGAGTGGGCAGTACATGTTCCGATGGTCTGGGCCATGAGAGCGTTTAGCCCGATCGTCCGAAGAAAGGTAGACTTCCCGGACATGTTTGAACCGGTAACCATAATGCCGAGATCCTCAACCACAATGGAATTGGGCACTGGATCGGAGAGTAGAGGATGGTAGGCATCACGCAGTGTAAATCCGCGCTCGGGCACAAAACGGGGTATACAGTAATATTTAAGAGAGGCGCGATAGGATGCCACCGACTGCATAGCGTCAAGATCTCCAATGCTCAGAAACAGGCTCTGAACTGTTTCGCGATTTTCGTCGATAAACTCCAGTGCGCGATAAAATCCCCGGACCTCTGCCAGGAAAAGTATAGTAAAATACTGCTGAAACATGTGCATAAACGGATCCGTAGTCTCAATACCCACAAAGCGGACAATTTTGTTAAAGCGGCGAACTTTGGCCAAGTGTGTCCTAATCTCTGACAAGCGTCCATCTAGCACTTCGTGCCGCAGGGATGACAGCCTCTTGGAGACACTCAGCAGCTGCCTAAGGGATCGAACCCCCTCGAAATAAGCGCGAATCTGTTTTTGCACTTTGAAATGCAAGTACATGTTAATCTGGAAAATGATGAGTACCGCCGTTATGTAGCGTACGTCAGCAATGAGCAGCAGCGGCGAGAGCAGACCAATCGCAAACATGACACTGTACACCCACAGCGGATGCACAGGGCGTATTTCAGGTTTTCCCCACAGCAAGGTACAGAGTCCAGAGCCAATTCGGTTATCCATCGCGCTTAAGATGACCTGCACACTTTCCCTAAGTTTCCGATCTCTTTCAAACTCGGAGATAATGGTATTGCGCTCTACAATTTTGCTCATGTCCTTTAACTCAGGAGAACGGAGGATTTGATACAGTCTCTGGCTGCCCGGCCAAGAAAATGTCCGTTCAACTTGGGCAAAGACTAGATCCATGTTCAAGTCATTCCATGTACGACTGTCAATCGCGCCACTTGATTGGTCGGCCAGTTCAAAAAGGGCAGATATTTCCTTGAACTCCCGCTCCTTATTCAGCTCCTCACATCCCCACTCCCTCCGCAGCTTTGCCAAAAGTCTCGCCTTCTCGAGCCTGCGATTCTCCAGATAAGCCAAGAAGGCAAAAGCCGCGCCAAGGAGGAGAAGCCAAAGGTAAGCTGGGGAGATTGATTTGGCAAGGAGTAAACCGCAATAGGCAGAGATGGCCGCTAGTGACAACAGAACGATCAACCAAAAATTTCTCTTAATCTTAGACTTAAGCTCTTCAGAAATCACAGGCATCGCCTCTTATGAAACGTTTTGTCATTCAAATCTCATTCATTCTCCTGGTCAAGAACCATAAGTACACTGCCCAATCCGCTACATAGACTGCAATCGCCAGGAGCACAATCCACAAGGGAACGTCGGCCACCACCAAGACCAAGAAAAACGGCAAAGCCAGAAACTGAAAGAAATCAAACGCTTTCGCCTTGGCATATTGGTTAATCTGGATATTACGTTCATCTAATTCTTCAACTCTTACTTTCCTCTTCAGTTCCGGATTCCCCTGCATTACCCGTTCTGTAATCAACTGAGCTCCCGACACGCCAAGCAGACCTGCGCCAAGACCAATCAATACTCCCGTCCAACGTCCTTCAAGAAAAATGCCGACAATCACTAATCCTATCGCCAAGAGCAGCAGGCCTAAGTATACGATTTTTCTAGTATCCTGTTTTTTTGTCATCTTACTTACCCCCCGTTTCTTCATAGATGAAGATGTCTTCTATGGCCGTCTGAAAAAATCTAGCAATTTTAAAGGCAAGCTCAATCGATGGGTTGTATCTCCCATTTTCAATTGAGCTAATAGTTTGGCGCGACACTTCTAGAATGTCTGCCAGCTCTTCCTGTGTAAGGAGTTGTTGCTGACGGAGTTCAGCTACGCGATTCTTCAACTAAACACCCCCATACGCACAAACGACGTAAAGCACACTTGACATTCTAATCCTATTGTATGAATTATGATATATTCCGTCAAGTCACCTTTACACATTGTGCAAAAAAAGACCTCGTACCATGTACGAGGTCTTAAAATGTTCTTGGCGTGCAAGTGACTCGCCTAATGTGAGTCACTGCACCCAAAGAAAATTAATCTTGGCAGCGAGTTACTCTCCCACCACGAGATGTGGCAGTACCATCACCGCTGAAGGGCTTAACTTCTGTGTTCGGGATGGGAACAGGTGGAACCCCTTCGCTATTGCCACC
>JAAYOM010000103.1 GCA_012520315.1 Bacillota bacterium
GCCCTGGATGAACAAGGGGAGAAAGACGGGCGGCACTACCTGCTCACGATTGCGGCCGGTGCAGACCAGTACTTTGTCGACGGGACTGAAATGGATCAGGCGGAAAAGTACTTAGACTGGGTTCAGCTTATGACCTATGACATGAGGGGCGGCTTTAACGCACTCACCGGTCACCATACAAATCTTTATACACCCACAGGCGACCTCTTTAGAATCAGCGTAGATGCATCTGTCAATATCTTTGTCAAAGCCGGCGTGCCCAAGGAAAAAATCATCATTGGGGCTGCCTTTTATTCCCGCATGTGGAAGAACGTGCCCAACATCAACAATGGATACCTGCAGATGACTCCAAGCTCTGGAGGGTACGGACCTGTCTATACTGAACTGGCCGCTGACTACATCAACAAAAACGGTTTCGTGCGCTACTTCGACGAAGAAGCCAAAGCACCTTATCTCTTTGATGGGCAGACCTTTATCACCTACGACGATGAAATGTCGCTGGAAGCCAAATGCGCTTATCTCAAGAAACAGGGTCTGAAGGGTATTATGTTCTGGGAATACAGCTGCGACAAGACGGGCGCGCTCTTAGATACCCTCTACCGTTCTTTGCTCTAGACGTATGTGCACAGCAAGGGATGTATAAGGGAGGATATCCATGTCAAATCGGCATTCCGTCCACAGTGTAAACATCTTGTTTTTGATCGTGCTCCTGCTCCAGCTGATGAATTTCTTTGCAGCCGACATGCCCCAATATCCCCGGCTGATTGCCAACGAAGCTCTCTTTGTGCTTTTGCCCTCCCTGCTTTACCTGCGCTGGGAGGGACTGCCTTTTCGCAAGGCGGTGCGTTTACGCTCACCTGGATGGAAGACGGGCTTAGCCAGCTTATTGATTGGCGCAGGGCTTTATCCTGTCTCTATCGCTTTAGCAAGCGTGTTTCAAATGCTCCTTGGCTACACAATGACTGGTTCTGAAACACTGCTGCCTAAGACTCCTTTCGAAGGGGTGCTGGCCATTATTGCCTATGCTGTAATGGCACCTGTGTGCGAAGAGATCTTTGCCCGGGGAATTATTCAGAGAACCTACCACGACAGATTCGGCTCCGGCAAAGCTATTCTGCTTTCGGGCGGGCTGTTTATCATGTTTCACCTTTCCCTGCTGCAGGGACTGAGTATCATACCCCTTTCCCTAGCCCTAGGCTACGTCTATTGGCGCACAGAATCGCTGGCAGCCAGCATTTTAACACACTTCGGGGCCAATGCCATGGCCGCGCTGGTGGTGACCAGCAATGTCTTTTGGCAAACTGCCCCTTCGGTCTTGGTCTCTCCAATGAGCATGCTAATTGGCATCTTGCTGGCAGCCGCTGGGTACACGTACCTCAAGAAAAACACGAATCCAAAGCAGAAGCCTAAGCAAGTTCGCCCATCACTGGCAAGGCACGCCTGGCCGCTGATTGTTGCCGGTTTAATCTACTTAGGCCTAATCGGCCTTGAAGTTAGCGTGGGCCGCTCTCCGGAAACGTTTCTGGATCCGGTGACGGTGGATGCCTCCCGCTTAATAGCTGCAGGCGAATGGGACTATGCCCTTTACAACAGGGCCGACGATGCGGTTGCCGAAATTACCTGCCGATTAGAACCTCAGGAAGATACCATCTTATTGCGCTGGGGATCGGTGCATCAAGCCTATGATGTAGAAGTCGACAGGGGACGGTTTGTAGGCAGCGATGCCAAGATCACAGAAGAGGTGACCTATAGGCGCACTGATGGGCAGCTCCTGCAAGGAGTGCACCTAGGCGAATTCGAGTGGGGAAAAAGCAAGACTGAGTGGGCTATTGACAGCGAGCGCCTTTTGGTCAAGTACGCACACGCCGGCGAGACTGAACAAACCGTCCAAAATTTTGAGCTGGTTCTGGAAGAGGCAGAAGGCAAGCTTATCTTAGAAGGCACAAGCTGGCCCTGGATCCTTGCTGCACTGCCTTTCAGCCCCAACTACGCCGGATCCGCTTACTACGTTAGACCCTACGCTTGGCGCCAAGAGACAAATGATCATGGTCCTATGTTAGAACAGGTCCAGGTTAGGGTGTCAGGTCCAGAAACGCTGGAGACGTCCGCCGGGCCCCTCCAAGCCTGGAAGGTGACGGTAGGCCAAGAGACAGCCTGGTATTCAGTGGACGCCCCCAACGTTCTGCTCCAGCATGATAACGGCTTTGAAACTAAGTTACTGGTTACCCTTCTAAACCCCGTTAACTAACCTGCAAGTACACCTGCTTGGGCCTCGCGCAATGGCATCTTGTACAAACGTGCATACAGTCCCGCCTGGCCCAAGAGGTCCCTATAGGTTCCTTCCTCCACGATTCTCCCTTGATCCATAACGGGCAAGACTGCAGCTGGTCTCCGTGATCTTTTGTCACTCCAAGCATTTTCGCAGCAAATTTTCCCTGCGCACCTGATCACCCCTTGCTGTCATTATGATAATTGTAACAAGGGTGAGGGGCCTTAACCACGAACTAAAGACAGATTCCGCCCCAGCCTCAAGGCGGAAATGGACGTGAAAAAAGCGACCCCCTCGGTGAAAGGCGAGTCGCTTGCTTAGACTAACTGGCGTTAATGTGCTTTTACTTCTGTCCAAATTCGGTCATAAAGACTGAGGGTCTGGCCAAGATTGACAAAAATCTCCGCACCTGCCAGATCCTCTTCCTCTGGATAGATCGTGCGATCTTCCCTGATCTCTTCAGGCAACATCTCCCTGGCAGCCTCGTTCGGAATTGCATAGCCGGTGTACTCGGCATTGCGCAGGGCAATCTCAGGGTCATTCATAAAGTTTATAAACCGCATAGCCCCATCCTTGTTCTTGGCATCCTTGGGAACTGCCATAACATCAAACCAGAGATTGGTGCCTTCTTTGGGAATAGCAAAGGCCAAATCAGGGTTCTCCATCCTGGCATTGGTGGCCTCTCCGGACCAGACCACTGCCAAGGCTGCCTCTCCGGCAATCATCTTGTCCTGGCCCTCATCCACAACATAGGCTAATACTAAGGGCTTTTGCTCCTTTAAAAGCTCACCCGCCTCGGCCAGCTCATCAGGATCCAGGGTGTTGATACTGTAGCCAAGCTTTAAAAGGGCAACTGCAATCGAATCGCGCTGGCTGTCCAGCATTAAGATCTCCTTGCTGTACTTGGGATCCCAAAGAATATCCCAACTGTCCACCATATCGTCCACAAGGGCGGTATTGTATAGAATGCCTACTGTACCCCATTTATAAGGAAGGGAGTATTTGTTCTCCGGATCGTACTCTAGCCCCATGAAGCGATCGGCCACATGTTTCGCGTTTGGGATCTTCACCAGATCAAGCTCGGCCAGCATGTCTTCTTCAATCATCCGGGTGAGCATGTAATCTGAGGGGAAAATCACATCATAACTGCTGCCGCCGCTCTTAAGTTTTACGTACATGTCTTCGTTAGTGGCATAGGTATCGTAGACAACACGCATGTTTGTTTCCTTCTCAAAGTCGGCGATAATGCTTTCATCTATATAATCTCCCCAGTTGTAAACATAGACAGTGGGCCGCTCCCGGCAGCCGCTTAAACCCAGACTCACCAGTACCAAGAGAACCAGAATCAACATCGTTTTGCTACGCTTAAGCAAGTCGATCACTCCTTCCCTGAACTCTCCTTCTCGAAGTGTCAGCATACTCCTTCCAAAGTGCCCCTAATGGGCCTTAACTTCTGTCCAAATCCGGTCGTAGTCTTTGAGGGTGTCCCCTAGGTGTACGAAGAACTCTGCATTTTCAAGCACTGCCTGACCTGGATAGGCCTGGGGATCATTGCGAATCTCATCAGGCAGCATCTCACGGGCAGCAAGATTGGGTGTGGCATAGCCAATATACTCGGCGTTGCGCAGGGCAATTTCCGGACGGTTCAAAAAGTCCATAAACTGTAGGGCCCCTTCCAGATTTTGAGCCCCCTTAGGCACAGCCATCACATCAAACCACACATTCGTGCCTTCTTTTGGGATGGCGTAGGCCAAGTCTTCATTCTCTGAAATGGCGTACATCGCTTCACCAGACCAGGTCAGGGCCAGCGCAGCCTCGCCAGAGACCATCTTGTCTTTCCCTTCATCCACAACATAGGCCAGTACCAAAGGCTTCTGCTCCTTAAGCAGTTGACCGGCTTCGGCCAGCTCCTGCTTATCCAAGGTGTTGATGGAGTAACCCAGCCTAATTAGGGCAACTGCCAGAGAATCCCGCTGGCTGTCCAGCATGAGAATTTCCTTGGCATACCTGGAATCCCAGAGTGCATCCCAGCTGTCGATAGGTTGATTTACCAATGTGGTGTTGTAGAGAATACCGATGGTTCCCCACATATAGGGCAGGGAATACTCATTTTTGGGATCATACACCGTTCCCATCAAACTTGCATCGATATGCCTGTGATTGGGAATTTTACCCAGGTCAATCTTTTCCAACATATTCTCGTTCAGCATCCTGGTTAACATATAATCCGAGGGAAAAATCACATCATAGGTGCTGCCTCCGCTTTTCAGCTTGACATATAGGTCTTCATTAGTAGAGAAGGTGTCATAGACCACCCGCATGTTGAATTCCTTCTCGAACTCTTCCAAAATGTCCTCATCAATATAGTCGCCCCAGTTGTAGACATACAGTGTGGGTTTATCCTGCTTGCACCCGGTCAAAAGTACACTAAACACCACCAAAGCCAGTACGCAAAGCATCCATCTGCCTTTTTTGGCCATTTTTCCCATTCCTTCCTTTTCTTTGTTCCCGGGCTTGCCGGATATTGACAATAATCAGCAACAGAAGAACAAAGGTAAACATAATCGTCGACAGGGCATTGATCTTCGGATTGATTCCCCTTCTGGCCATCGAATAAATCGTGATGGAAAGTGTGCTTACTCCAGAACCAGTTGTGAAGAAGCTGATCACAAAATCGTCAATGGACAGGGTAAAGGCAAGGAGTAAGCCTGTAATAATCCCCGGCATAATCTCTGGAATAATCACCTTCCACAGTGCCCCCGCCGGAGTGCAGCCCAGATCAAGGGCAGCTTCGTAAAGATGCTTATTGAGCTGGCGCAGCTTAGGCAGGACCGACAAAATCACATAAGGAATGTTAAAAGTAATGTGGGACAGCAATAAAGTCAGATAACCCAGCCTGACTTTGGTAAAGACAAAGAGAATCATCAGCGAAATGGCAGTTACGATCTCAGGGTTTAAAACCGGAAGATAGGTCACATTCATAATCAGCTTTTTCTGAATGCCCCGGGAGTTGTGAATCCCAATCGCTGCCAAAGTGCCAATAATGGTCGCAATTACAGCCGAAGTCACGCCGATAAACAGGGTGGAGTACAAGGAACTCATAATGGTTCGATCCTGAAACAGCTCCACATACCAGCGGAGGGTAAAGCCTCCCCACATCCCCCGGGAACGGGAGTCATTGAAGGAGTACACCATCAAAACCGCAATCGGCATATACAGGAAGGCAAAGACAAGGTAGATATAGCTGCGTTTCAGAAACCTTACCATAGTGCCACATCCTTTTCTTCTCCTTCAAAGAAGGACATAATGGCCATGCTGAGCAAAATCAGGACAATCATCACCACAGAAATGGATGAGCCAAAACCCCAGTCCCCTACCACAAGAAACTGTTGTTCAATCAGGTTGCCGATCAGGGTAAACTGGCCCCCTCCCAGCAGCCTGGAGATAACAAAGGTTGTCAAAGCCGGCATAAAGACCATGGTGACGCCGGAAACCACACCGGGCAGGCTCAAGGGGAAGATTACCTTGGCGAAAACCTGAAGGGAGTTGGCCCCCAGATCGCCTGCGGCCTCCACCACTCCCCGGTCAATCTTGCTGAGCACAGAGTAGATTGGCAGTACCATAAAGGGCAGGAAGTTGTAAACCATGCCTAAGACAACTGCCCCTTCTGTGTAAAGAATATTAAGGCTCGGCAGGTTCAGGTTGGCCAAAAGCACATTGATTACCCCATTGCGCTCTAAGATGGTCAACCAGGCGTAGGTTCTCAAGAGAAAGTTCATCCACATGGGCACCACAAACAAGAGAAGAACCACACTCTTGCGCTCAAAGGCATTGCCGGCCATCACCATCGCAGCCGGATAGCCAATAATCAGGCAAATGACGGTACTGAACAAGGCTAGACGCAAAGAGCGCCAGAGAACTTTAAGATAAATGGGCTCAAAAAACCGGGCGAAATTCTCTAAAGACCATGTGGCACCAGATTCTGTGGGTACAGTAAAGGCATAGTAGAGCACCAAAAACATCGGGACTACTATAAACAAAACCATCCAGATCAGATAGGGAAAAAGGGTCGAGCGTTTCATGGTCTCACCTTCTTCATGATGTGAATATCCATGGGTTCCAGACCCAATCCGACCCGAGTGCCCACAGGCTCCATCAGGGTCGAGTGGACCAGCCAGCTCGTTCCATCGTCGGCGTCAACAATCATCTCATAGTGCACTCCCAAAAAGTTCACCGAGCTTACCACTCCCGAAAGCCTGGCGTTATCTGCTGGGATCAGCACCAGATCCTCGGGTCGGATCACAACCTCAACCTCCTCGTCCTTGGCAAAGCCAAAGTCGACGCAGTCAAAGCTAGAACCGGCAAAATCCACCAGGTAATCCTGCCGCATGATTCCGTCAACAATATTGCTTTCTCCAATAAAGTCTGCCACAAATGCATTCTTCGGCTCGTTGTAAATATCAACGGGAGTACCGATCTGTTGGATTCTTCCATCCTTCATCACCACTACAGTGTCTGACATGGACAGGGCTTCTTCCTGGTCGTGGGTGACAAAGACAAAGGTGATTCCCAGCTGTTTTTGCATACTCTTCAGCTCATGCTGCATTTCCTTCCGCAGTTTCAGATCAAGGGCGGCCAAAGGTTCATCAAGGAGCAAAACTTCCGGTTCGTTGACCAGCGCCCTGGCAATGGCCACCCTCTGCTGCTGGCCGCCGCTGAGAGAGTTAACATCGCGGCTTTCAAAACCTGCCAGATTCACCTGCTCCAACATTCTGCCGACCTTTTCTTTAATAACCTTTTCGCTGAATTTCTTAATCCGTAAACCAAAGGCAATATTCTCAAACACATCAAGGTGGGAGAACAAGGCATAGCGTTGAAACACTGTGTTTACTCTTCGTTTATAAGGCGGAACGCCGGTTACATCCCGGCCTTCAAAAAGAATTGTCCCGCCCGAGGGCTGTTCAAAGCCGCCGATCAGGCGCAAAGTAGTGGTTTTACCGCAGCCGCTTGGCCCTAAAAGTGTGAGAAATTCGTTCTTTCTGATATACAAATCAATACCGTCCAGTGCCACGGTTTCATCATAAACCTTGGACAGAGATTTCAACTCCACAATGATTTCATGCATCTTCAGTTCCCCCTTCCGCGAGTTAAAAGCTTGGTGGGGCAGAAACCCACAATACGCTGGCAGGCCGCTTAGTAGTATTAGACAAATAATGACCTTCACGGGCAGAAAAATAAAAAGATTCGCCCGAGCGGACCCTCAGCTTCTTTGCACCGATATGCAGATAGACCTGGCCCTTAAGCACATACCCGAACTCTTCCCCTTCGTGGGGATCGTCCAAGGGCGTCTGCCCGAAAGGCTCGATCTGAACAAGAATTGGTTCCATGGCGTTCTTTTGCGCATTAGGCACCAGCCAGCTGATTTCGTTTTTGAGCTCTGGATCGCTTTTGACTGAAACATCTTCCTTGGTAAAGACCACTTTTTCCGGCACTTCCTGGGCAAAAAAGTCCTGCAGGTTTGTGCCCAGCGATTCCAAAATATCCACTAGGGTCGCGATGGAAGGTGAAGTCAGTTCCCGCTCAACCTGGGAAATGAACCCCTTGGTCAACTCAGCACGATCTGCCAATTCTTCCTGGGTTAAGTTGTTTTGCATCCGCAGGAGCTTAATTTTTTCGCCAATTTTCACCGCTCGCCCCCCCTTTCTGAGGTTTGGTATCACTAAACCAAATGTTTAGAAACACTAAACAAGTGTATTTTAACGGGTAGGGCCATGCATGTCAATAGTTTCAGGCAATAAATTTCGGGGCTATTTTGCAGGAACAGCAGGAGTCAGCAGTTTCCCCGCCAAACAGCCCTATCTTATATTTCCCGTCCTCCAGCAATAAGCTGTTACCAGGGGACCAAACAAGGGGGAGTGCAGCATGTGGGAGTTGGGCAGAATTGTCTATCTAGGATTAATGGCGGGAGTATTAGGAACAGGTTTGGGAGGACTCGTGCTTACCTTTTGGCAGCGCCCCAAAGATCACTTCCTCGGCTTTTTGCTTGCCTTCTCCGGCGGCATTATGCTGGCGGTGGTATTTCAGGATCTGATCCTGGAAGCCCTTTCCCTAGGAGGGCTGTTAATAACATTGGCAGGAACCCTCTGTGGTGTATTTGTACTCTTTCTGCTGTCCTCCCCCGCTTTTTTTCAGCTTCCGCCAGGCCAAGATTTGGTCAAGACAGGGGTTTTCCTTGGTATTGGCATCTCCCTGCACAACTTGCCCGAAGGCCTGGCCATCGGGGCAGGCTATCTAGCCTCACAAGAACTGGGTTTTTCCTTAGCCCTGGCCATTTGCTTGCACAACATTCCCGAAGGCATGGCCATGGCAGCCCCCCTCTTGGCCGGGGGGCTTGGCAGGAGCGATGCTGTGCTATTGACTGTTCTCGCGGGAATCCCCATGGGCATCGGCGCTTTAATAGGAGGTCTTTTGCAAATTCTTTCCCCAGCGGCTTTAGCAGGCACACTTGGGTTTGCAGCCGGCGCCATGCTTTTCTTGGTTTTCTATGAACTATTGCCTGAAGCCCAAAAGCAGGCTTCCCGTGCAGTCTCCACTTGCGGCTCTATCCTCGGCATAATCGTAGGACTCATCTTCCTGGTCAGCCTCTAAAGATAATGACAATCTTTCCGATATAATACATACGGGGAGGTGGTCGAATGTGAACATGTTCTATCTGGCCGGCCTGCGGGCAGTGAGTGCCTTTCAAGCCGCGCAGCGGGACTATGTTAAACACATGGAACGTATTTCCTCAGGTCTGCGTATTAACCGTGCCGCTGACGATCCTGCCGGTTTAGCCATCTCCGAGAAAATGCGGGCCCAGATCCGCGGTCTGAGGCAAGCTTCCCGCAACGCCCAAGATGCAATATCCATGCTTAATGTTGCAGACGGCGCCCTGGGTGAAACCCATGCCATTTTGCATAGGCTGCGGGAAATCGCTGTTTATTCCGCCACCGGCACCCTCACCGAGACTGAACGCCAAGCGCTCCAGCTTGAGTTTGATGAGCTGGTGAAAGCCATCGATGATATTGGGGGCAATACCCAATTCAACACTATCCCCCTGTTAAACGGCGAGCAGAGCGAAGATGCCTTGCTGATTCAGATTGGAGCCAACTCAGGGCAAAACCTGGAAATTCATTTCTCTGATATGCGAGGAGCTGCCCTGAGGCTCAGGGATCAAGACGGCACTATTATCTCGGTAGAGACCGCTGAAGCTGCCAACGCAGCCATTGATATCCTTGATGAGGCCATCGGTAAAGTATCCACCCAAAGGGCCTACATCGGCGCCAAGACCAGACGTCTAGAGCATACCATCAACAATCTGGAGAATACCGCCATCAACCTTGCAGAGGCCGAATCTAGAATTAGGGATGCGGACATTGCCGAAGAGATCATGCACATGGTCAAAGCCCAAATCCGTATGCAGGCCTCCCTAGCCATGATCGCCCAGGCTAATGTAGCCCAGCAGATGGTGTTAAAACTCCTCTGGCCGGTACAATAAGCCACACGAGCTGTCTCCCCTTAGGGAACAGCTTTTTTGCCTCCAGAAAGGAAAGCAGGCACCCAAAGAGAATACCTAAAACAAGATTGGAAAGGTGTGAATGCCGTGATTAAATTTGGAACAGGCGGATGGCGGGCAATTATCGCTGAAGAGTTTACCTTTAGTAATGTGCGCAGAGTTGCTCAGGCCGCAGCCTTGTATTTAGAAGAAATAGGACAGGCCCACAAGCCTGTGGTGGTAGGACATGATCTGCGCTTTTTGTCGGGTCGGTTTTCCCGGGCGATTGCAGAGATATTAGTCCATAACGGCATTGAGGTGTGGTTCATTGAACAGGTGGTTCCCACGCCGATGCTGATGTATGCCGTTGACCAGGAAGGCTTAGCCTTGGGGATGATGGTTACTGCCTCCCATAACCCTTCGGAGTATAACGGGATCAAAATCATTGTGGAAGGCGGCAAGGATGCTCCGGTGGAGGTCACCAATCGCCTCGAGGAGATCAGTGCCACGATTCCTCCCCTGCAAGCTCCTCCCCTCTCCTATTTTGACGCCCTGGAGCAGGGTAAAATCATCGAATATTCCAATAAAAATGCCTACATCGACTCGCTCCTGAACCAAATTGATGTCCAGGCTGTTCAGGAGTTTAACTTCCGGGTGTTGTTCAACCCTATGTTTGGCGTAGCCAAAGATATTATGGCCATGTGCCTGGCCTCACTGCGCTGTTCAGTAGATTTGATCAATGCTGATCGCGACACCATGTTCGGCCAAAGAACACCCAGCCCCTCCAGGGAATCGCTCCAGGACATGGAATACCTGATGAAACAGGGGAAATACCATATCGGCATTGCCACTGACGGTGACTCAGACCGGATTGGCCTTTATGATGAAAAGGGGAATTATATAGATGCCAATGCGATTTTAAAGCTGCTCTATTATTATCTCGTTGCCTATCGGCAAGAAAAAGGCGGGCTGGTGCGCAATATAACCACCAGTCACGTTCTCGATCGCATTGCCCATTCCTTTGGCGAGCCCGCTTACGAAGTGCCTGTAGGATTTAAGCACATTTCCCAAAAGATGGATGAAGAAAATCTCCTGCTCGGGGGAGAAAGCAGCGGCGGATTGAAAATTAGGGGACATGTCAATGGCAAGGACGGGATTTTGGCAGCCCTTTTGGCAGTGGAAATGCTGGCCAAGACGGGCAAGAGCTTAAGCCAGCTCCTGGCGGAAATCAATGAAAAGTACGGAACCCTCTACTTCGAAGAGGTCAATCTCAGCTATCATCCGCAAGATCGAAGCCGTCTTGATCAGATTCTGATCAAGGACAAGTATATTCCGCAGCTGCCCTGGAAGGTAGAAAAGACGAGTTATATCGATGGGGTGAAGTTTTATTTTGCAGGAGACAGCTGGTTCTCGATTCGCTTTTCAGGGACCGAACCCATTTTGCGGCTGGCCTGCGAAACCAGTACTCCAGAGGATGCAGCCCAGCTGAAGCAGGCTATCTTCAGCGACACCTATTTGAACTTACCATCGCCAGAAGGGGAGATCTAATTGATTGGACTGATTCTCGCAGCAGGATTGGGCACCCGCCTGCAGGCCCTGGGACAGGATGTTCCTAAGACCTTGCTGCCCATAGGCAAGAAAACCTGTTTAGAGCATATAATTTTAGGAATGAAGGATGCGGGCATTAAGCGCTTTGGGGTAGTAATCGGGCACTTAGGGGAAAAGATCGAAGAAAGGTATGGCTCCGGCCAATCCCTCGGGGTGGAGATCACCTATCTAAAGCAGGACTTGAGTATGTATGGAACCGGCCGGGCGGTTCTGCTTGGCAGGGAGTTGGCCGGTGATGAACCACTAATGGTCTCCTACGGGGATATCATCATTGATCCTGCCAACTACAAAGCCATGGTCGAATTGGCTCAGCAGGAACAGACCACCGTCAGCTCAGTGAACTGGATGGACGATCCCACAGCTGGCGCAGCAGTTTACTTTAACGACGAGGGTTATATGGAGAAGATCATAGAAAAGCCCCCCGCAGGAACTTCTGCGAGCAACTGGAACAATGCCGGAGTCTATATCTACCAGCCTGTGATCTTTGATTATCTGGCCAACTTAAACAAATCTCCCCGGGGCGAGTATGAGCTGACAACAGCTTTACTGCAAATGGTCAACGACGGGAGACCGGTTAAAGTCCACAAAATAACAGGCTTCTGGCAGGATATCGGCACACCGGAGGATTTAGCCGCAGCTCAGCGCCTGCTTGAAGATGCCGGAAAGGGGTAAGAACTACATGAACCGGCAGAAGATAGCTTCGCTTGTCTCCTGGATAACTTTGGCGGGCAATGTGGTGCTGTCTGCAGTAAAAGTGATTATCGGACTGGCCACAGGGAGCCTGGTCGTGCTGTCAGACGCTGCCCATTCGGCGTCCGATGCGTTCTCGACTATCTTAGTCTTGCTTGGTTTGCATGTTGCGAACCAGCCCCCAGATGAAAAGCACCCCTACGGGCACGGCCGGGCAGAGACCATTGTAGCCAAGATCATTGCCCTAATGCTGATGGCCATTGGCTTAAACTTTGGGTTTTCAGCTCTCAAGGCGATCTGGCAAAAAAGCTACCATGTCCCCGGCGTCAGTGCCCTCTGGATATCGCTGGTGAGTATTGCGGTCAAGGAAACAATGTACCAGTACACCTATATTGTGGGGAAAAAAATAGACAGTCCAGCCCTTTTAGCCGATGCATGGCATCACCGATCCGACGCAATTTCTTCTGTGGCAGCCTTACTCGGTGTGTTCTTTGCCAGACTTGGCTATCCAATTTTTGATCCGCTGATGACTATTGTAGTCGCGCTGATTCTAGTTAAAGTGGGCTGGGATATGGTCTTTAAGATCATCGATGAACTGATGGACGCCCAGGTTGATCCAGAGACCCTTGGGGCCATAAGAGAAGTTATTTTAGATATACCTGGAGTGCAGTCTCTCCGCAACCTCAAGGCACATAAATATGGTGCAGAACACCATGTGGACTGCACCATAACTGTTCCTTCCCACTTCGATGTGGGGGAAGGCCACGATCTTTCTCATGAGGTTGCAGAGCGAATCGAGCGGGAATTTCAGTCAGTAACCCATATAGACATTCATATTGAACCGCACTTAGAGGAGTATGACTAATTTACTCTTTACACTTTACCCGGTACTTGCTGAGGTACCTGAAGATGGACACAATTGTTTTGGCATCATTGATGCCGCCATTGTCAATCATCTCCCGCACATCCGCCAGGGGTACCCAGCGCACCTTGATATCCTCGCCGTCATCAAGCCTCTGTTCGCCCTTGGTAATATCACTGGCTAAATAGAGATAGAGTCTCTCATTAGTGTAGCCCGGGGTGGGATACAAATGTCCCAGGGCTTCCCAATGCTGGGCTGAATAGCCTGTTTCTTCCTGCAGCTCCCTTTGGGCGCATTCTATGGGTGGCTCGCCCCGATCGATCGTTCCAGCGGGAAGCTCCAGCATCAGACGGCCAGCGGCAGGCCTGTACTGCTCAACGAGGAGAACTTGCCCGTCTTCCACCACTAAAGTAGCGGCGGCCCCTGGATGATCCACCATCTGAAACTGCCTCACCTTGTTGCCTACCCACACATCCTTCGTGATAAATTTGAACACAGCCATCACCTCTTATCTGTAATTCTGACAAAAAGGGCAGAGTCCTGTTCAGCGCTGCTTCTTTTGTCTCTCTCTGGCATGCCGATCCAAAAGCAGTTTACGCAAACGCAAAGCACCTGGCGTAACTTCCAGGCAATCGTCCTGGGCCAGGTAGGCCAGGAGCTGTTCGAGACTCAGCTGCCGCGGCGGCTGCAGCTTAATCATATCATCGGAGCCTGCGGCCCTGACATTGGTAACATGTTTCTTGCGGGCCACGTTTATCTCCAAATCCCCAGCCCGGCTGTGTTCACCAATAATCATGCCGGCATAGACCTCTGTTCCCGGACCTATGAAAAGGGTTCCCCGTTCTTCGGCAGTCTGCAGCGCATACGCCGTAGCTGTACCGCTTTCCCAAGCAATCAAACTCCCGGTCTGCCTTTGGGTTATGGGACCGGCCCAGGGTGCAAAGTGGGCAAAAGCATGATGCATGATGCCATGTCCCCTGGTTTCAGTGAGAAATTGAGATGAAAAGCCAATCAGTCCCCGGGCAGGCACCAAGAAATCAGCCCGCATCCTGTCGCCCCCTTGATTTAGGGACTGCAGCTCCCCTTTTCTCTGACCGATCAGTTCCATCACCGAGCCCAGATAGTCCTGGGGTACGTCAATATGCACATATTCGTAGGGTTCTAACACCCCTGCATCTGTCTGCTGCAAAACTGGTTCGGGCTTGGTCACGCAAAAACTGTAGCCCTCCCGCCGCATCGTTTCGATCAGGACACTAAGATGGAGTTCACCCCGTCCCGCAACCCGAAACTGATCCGGAGATTCTGTCTCACTTACTTCAAGGGCCACGTTGATTCTGGCTTCGCGAAACAGCCGATCCCTAAGCTGGCGGGATGTTAGGTACTGGGCGTCCTGGCCTGCCAAAGGACCATCATTGACCCTAAACACCATGGTCAAAGTTGGCTGGTCAACTACAATGGCGGGCAAGGGTTTAGCTTGATCTAACTGGTTCACTGTTTCCCCGATCTCAATTTCCTCTACGCCGCTAAAGGCCGCAATATCGCCGGCTGCCATACTTTTTACCGGTACCATTTCCAGGCCTTGATAAGTATAGACCTGGCTGACTTTGCCTCGCCTCGTGCTCTCCTTAGCGCTATGGGTCAGGAGAATCTCCTGACCGCTGTAAAGTACACCGCCTGCAATGCGGCCCAGGGCAATCCTCCCTACATAATCATTGTACTCCAGATTGCTGATCATCATCTGGAGCGGGCCAGCGGTTTCAGCCTGCGGTGCCGGAACATAGTCTACTATGCCCTGCAGGAGGGGAACAATGCTCGCTGCCTTCCCTTCCTTAAGCTCATCCCAATCTGTGGCGGCCATTCCCTCTAAAGCTGAAGCATAAAACACAGGGAAATCCAGCTGCTCTTCTGTAGCGTCCAGGGCCACGAAGAGATCGAAGACCTCATCCACAACCCGGTTGGGATCCGCTGCAGGCCGATCGCACTTATTCACCACAACTATGGGGGCTAAACCGCGCTGGAGGGCTTTATAGAGCACAAAGCGTGTTTGGGGCATTGGCCCTTCTACCGCATCTACAACCAACAAGGCACCGTCCACCATGCTCAAAATGCGTTCCACTTCCCCGCCGAAATCTGCATGGCCTGGTGTATCCACAATATTAATCTTCACGTCTCCAAACTGCACCGAGACATTTTTGGAGAGGATGGTGATTCCCCGTTCCTTTTCCAGTGCGTTTGAATCAAGAATCCTGTCCTCAACCCTTTGGTTTGCCCTGAAGATGCCGCTCTGTCGCAAAAAAGCATCCACTAAAGTTGTTTTGCCATGATCTACATGGGCAATGATAGCTACATTTCTTATCTTCATACGAATTTATCCTTCCTATCTAACAACCATAAGTATAACATAACCGGGCGCCTGGAAAAAGAAATTGGTAGGTTCAGCTTAGCCTCCGGAGAAGTAGTCAGCTGCCTTTCATCCACTTAAGTCAGGCGAAATGAAAATGCAACATCAAAGTGTCCTCTGGTTATACTAAACCGTAACCGTAATTTGGAAAGGGTGGACACTTTGTTCGTTCAACTGCTGGTGTATCCAGTCTTAATCTTAGTTATAGCTGTCTTTCTCTTGGCAACAGTGCCACGGGCCAAGCTGCGCAGCCTGCTTCCCTACGGACTGGTGCTCGGCGGATTGGTCGATGTTCTCTGGAATATGCTCTTTGACGATTTGCTCAATGTGTTTCGCTACACCAATCTAGGCATTTTCAATGCCAGCGGACAGCTTTTCTTAGCGCCCCTGGCCTGGTCCCTCATCATCGTCTTCTACCTCTATTTCTGGCCCCAAGACGGCAGCAAGCTGCCTTACTTTTATGTCCTTTCCTGGGCCCTTCTGGCCACCGGCTTTAGCCAGGTAGTCTCTTTAGCTGGCCTTTTTGAATACAAGACCTGGTACTATCCCCTGCCCATGCTGATCCTCTTTATAATCCGCTTTGCCCTGATCGCCTGGATTGCCAAACCGTGGACAAATTCTTGAGCCGAACAGAAGGAACCGCCTCGCACTTGGAGAAGTCTGTGATAGCAAGACCTAACTTGGTGATGAGGTGAGTTCATGGGCGGAGTTTCAAAAAGAAAGCTATTCCTAATCGGGTTGTTATTGATGTTTTTTGTAATGATGCCACAGGTTCAAGCTGCCAGTTTAGAGAGCCCAGACGAACTTGAGGCTTTTTTTGACGGAGCAATAACCCTGCAGCTGCAGCAGTACAATGTGCCTGGGGCCGCAGTGGCGCTGGTCAAAGATGGACAGATCATCTTCTCCAAAGGATACGGTTTTGCTGATCTGGAAAGCAAAACTCCTATGGATCCAGAAACCACCCTGCATCGTCCAGGCTCTAACTCTAAGATCCTGGTCTGGACGGCAGTGATGCAGCTGGTGGAACAGGGGGTTTTAGACCTCTATACGGACATCAATACCTACTTGGACTTTTCCATACCCTCTAAGATCGGCGGCAGGGAAGCGCCGCCCATTACGCTGCACCACCTGATGACCCACAGTGCCGGCTTTGAAGAGGAAATAATCGAGCTGTTCGTCTCTGGGCCCGAGCTCATCCAGCCGCTAGGTGACTACGTAAAAAATCATCTTCCTGCCCGTGTCTTTCAGCCTGGATCAGTTATGGCCTACTCCAACTACGGCACCACCTTGGCTGCCTACATTGTAGAGCTGCAAAGCGGGCAAGACTTTAGCCAGTACGTTGCGGAACACATTCTCGCACCGCTCGGAATGCATTCTTCAACCTTTGTCCAGCCCCTGCCGGCGTCTTTTGGCGCGCACATGAGCCCGGGGTATCGTTATGAGGCCGGAAGGTTTATTCCAGGCGGATTTGAGTATGTCCAGTCCTACCCCGCCGGTGCCCTCACCAGTACAACCCATGATATGGCCCTGTTGATCATGGGCCACCTCAATCAAGGCTTGCCAAGTGGGCTAGAGGAGGCTGAAGCTCCCGAAGCTGAAGGAGAAGCCGCCTCTGAAGCAGGCGAGGTCGGCGAGGAGACAGATGGAGCGACAGAAGTTCGTATTTTACAAGAAAAAACTGCCGAACTAATGCAGACCCAGCAGCTTGCCGCCCATCCTGAAATTCCAGGCATGACCTACGGCTTCATTGAAGCTGATTACCAAGGACACAGGGTACTGTCCCACGGCGGTGACACTATGCTGTTCTCAACCGGACTGTACTTTTTACCGGAAGAAAATGTTGGTCTCTATGTGGTCTATAATTCTTCCGTCACTGACCTGGCCCGCCGTTCGCTCTTTCAGGCATTTATGGATCGCTATTTTGCAGCAGGCGAGCCGGAAGATGCCCTGACCCCGGTGACGCCGCGGCCAATTGCAGACGGCACAGAAAAGAATTATACCGGCACCTTCCACTCCTCCCGCAGCAATTTCACAGGCGTTGAATCGGTGCTGCGTTTGTTTCAGCCAATGTATCTTAGTGTAGACGAAGATGGTTATTTAAACGTATCTGCCTACGGTGAAACAAGCCGCTACGGCGAGATCGCGCCCAACCTCTTTCAGGAGCTGACGAGTGTGGATAAAATGGCCGTCAACTTTGACGCCGGCCAAGTGACCCGCGTTCATTTTCCAGGACCAAGCACCTATTTGCGCAGCCAGTGGTATGAGACACCGGATTTTATCATCACTTTGCTGGCAGTTTCAGTTCTATTTATGGCAGTCACAATACTAGGGTGGATTAGGGCCATTTTCCAACCCCAACCTAGACGCCGTCCTTTTGTCGCGCCGAAAGTCTTGGGAGTCCTCTTCTTCTTGCTGTTTATTACTGTGGTGATCCTCTTCGCAGACGTCCTGAACACAATGCACCCCGACTTTGGGATTCCCACCGTAGTGCTGGAACCTTCATCTACCCTTAACGCCACCTTAATTCTTACGAAGATTCTGATGGGATTGGCAGGTCTCATGCTGCTGACAGCTGTATATATGATCGTTACCGCCAGGGGCAGTCGCTGGCAAAGACTGCATTTTGCCCTGCTAACGCTCAGCAGCCTCAGCGTTGCATTTGTATTGTACCAGCTGAATCTGTTCTAGATGGTTTGGTGAAGACTACTCAAAGATAGGAGAGCGCCATGGCTTTGATCAGCGAGTTCATCGACGATTACAGGCGTAAGATTGATCACTATGAACACCTAGCCCAAACCTGCGCTTACCAATGTGAGAGTGAATTAAAACGACAAGGAATACGAGCATTAGTCACTTATCGGGCCAAGAAAATCGACAGTCTTGCTGCCAAAGTGGAAGCTCGTGACCAAGATAAGGCCTACCAGAGTATAGATGAAATCTATGAAGACATTGTAGATTTGGCCGGAGTACGCATCGCCCTCTATTTTCCAGGTGATCGGGATGAAGTAGATTACTTCATCCGTTCCCACTTCGACGTCGATCAAATTAAGGATTTTCCCGAGGCCCTGCAGCACCCGGGGGCCTATCAGAAGCAGTTTCTGGGCTATGTGGGCCGCCACTATCGGCTGCGCTTGAAACCTGATACACTAGCCTCAGAGAACCAGCATTTGGCCGACTATGTCATCGAGCTTCAGGTAGGCTCCGTACTGATGCATGCCTGGGCCGAAGTGGAACACGACCTAGTCTACAAATCCACCGAGGGCTTCCTCTCACAGGAAGAATACGCAATTCTTGATGAACTTAACGGCTTAATGCATGCAGGGGAAATTGCACTCGAACGCCTGCAGACAGCGGCCAAACGCAGGATTAACAGTGAACGCCAGCCTTTTTCCAATCATTATGAGCTATCATCGTATTTATATGATTATATCCGCAAGACTGCCCAGCGCGGCGACTTTGAACCCTTCCTAGGCAGGACCGATGTGTTATTCCAGTTTCTGAAAGACCTAGGGTGGAACACTGTTCCCGCCCTCAAACCTGTGCTGCAAAAATGCAAACCTGGCTCTAATGCACAGCCTTTAGCCCAACAGATTATAGATCACATCCTCCGGGCCAATCCCGACTTGTATGATGCCTATGATCAGGCCCGAGTTGCTGTAGGGCGCTGCGATCCCTACGGCACACCGGATGATTACATTTCGTACTGCTCGAGTCAGGATTATCTCGGCTCTTTTATGCGGCAATGGATTGCTTCCGAAAAACTGATGGCAGATACGCTCCACAAGTACCTCAACGGTGATGCGCCCCAGAACCCTGCCCTTGATGAACAATCGATTGAGAAGCTGAGAGAGGTTAGAAAGGTTCGCAATGACATCCTGTTCGGAACAAACCTGCCGAGCGAAAGCGAAACTCTCCGGGCCGCAGAGTCTTTGCAGGAGATTCTAGAGTATATGGGGTTAAGAGCGGATGGAGCGGAGATCCACGATAAGGAAACGTAAATTTTTCACAAAGGTTGTAGGAATGAAGCAACAAGTGTGGAAGATAATGATCAAGGCAATTTTATCCACCCACAACATGTAATAGCCGACAAGGAGGAATTTTATGAACATCTATGAAAAGGCACTGGTTGAACATGCAAATTGGCGCGGCAAGCTGGAGATCAGCAGCAAAGCAAAGGTATCAAACGCTGAGGAACTCTCCCTAGCTTACTCGCCAGGGGTAGCAGAACCATGCAGAAAAATTGCAGAAGATAAAGAGAAGGTATGGGACTACACTTGGAAAGGCAACACCATTGCAGTTGTATCAGATGGATCCGCAGTTTTAGGGCTAGGCAATATTGGACCTGATGCCGCTATGCCGGTTATGGAAGGCAAGGCAGTACTCTTTAAGGAGTTTGGCGGAGTTAATGCTATGCCGCTCTGCCTGGATACTCAGGATGTGGACGAGATTGTGCGTATTGTCAAAGCCCTGCAGCCAACGATCGCAGGGGTCAACCTGGAAGATATCTCTTCTCCTCGCTGCTTTGAGATTGAAAAGCGTCTGCGGGAAGAAACAGATATGTTTATCTTCCACGATGACCAGCATGGAACGGCCGTAGTTACGCTGGCCGGTCTGATCAATGCCCTCAGAGTAGTTGGCAAAGATAAGAGCGCTTCGATCGTGGTGAGCGGCATTGGTGCTGCGGGAGGAGCTATCGTGCGCATGCTTCTGGAAGACGGTTACACCAATGTAATTGGCTGTGGACGCCAAGGCCCCTTAATTCCAGGCGACCCAACCAATAATGATATCAAAGAGGAAGTTGCCAGACGCACCAATCCTGAAGGCAAGAAAATGACTCTCCAAGAGACCCTTGCGGGAGCAGATGTGTTTATTGGTGTTTCAGCAGCCAATACTGTCACTCAAGACATGGTCAGAGGTATGGCTGAAAATCCCATTATCATGGCTTTAGCTAATCCTGAACCTGAAATCGCTGTAGATTTAGCCCTTGAAGCAGGTGCAGCCGTGGTAGCCACTGGGCGCTCCGATTATCCTAACCAAATCAATAACGTACTGGGCTTCCCAGGCATTTTCCGCGGAGCTTTAGACGTCAGAGCCAGAGACATTAATGATGAAATGAAAATCGCTGCCGCTTATGCCATTGCTGATCTGGTAGAAAATCCAACAGCAGATTATATCATCCCTTCTCCCTTTGACAAACGAGTTGCCCCAGCGGTAGCTAAAGCGGTTGCTGAAACTGCCAAGAAAACAGGCGTAGCAAGGTTGGTGTAAGACTATGGGCTGGCAGTCGTCATTCGACCAGATTATTGACCGCTGTAACACCCATTGTGTGAAGTGGGACGGTGCGGCAGAGGTATTCGGTCAGGAAGATGTACTTCCTATGTGGGTTGCCGACATGGACTTCAATGCACCCGAAGCGGTACTGGAGGCAATCAAGGAGCGGGCGTCCCACGGCATCTATGGGTATGGGCATACTCCTGCCAGCCTCAGTGAAGCCGTCGTCACCTGGCTTAAGACCCGCCACAACTGGGCTATTGATCCTGCCTGGCTCAGCCACAGCCCAGGAGTTGTGGCAGGCCTTTCCACAGCAATACTGGCCTTGACCAAACCTGGCGATCAGATCGTAATTCAGCCGCCTGTCTATCCCCCGTTCCGATCCGTTGGGGAAAGCAATGGGCGTGTTGTGGTTGAAAATCCCCTCCTAGAGGAAAATGGCCGTTACACTATGAATCTTGCCGAGCTGGAGGAAATCTTCCGCTCAGGGGCCAAGGTTTTGGTTTTCTGCAGCCCCCATAATCCTGTGGGACGGGTGTGGAGCAAGCCTGAACTTCTTGCTCTAGGGGAACTCGCCATGAAGTACGGGGTTACCGTTCTTTCCGATGAGATTTGGGCAGACTTAGTCTTCCAGACCCACAAGCACATTTCCCTGGCCAGCCTCTCGCCTGAAATCGGCGAGCGGGTCATCACCTTTATGGCGCCAAGCAAGACCTTTAACTTAGCCGGGCTGTATCTTTCTAATGTGATCATTCAAAATGAGGAGCTCAGAGACAAGTTTGCCGCTCAGGTAGGCGCCCTCGCCCAGGGACATCTCAATGTTTTTGCCCCCGTTGCTGCCGAGGCAGCCTACCGAAAAGGGCAAGCATGGCTGGATGAACTAATCGCTTACTTAGAAGGCAATGTCGCCTATGTCAAGGCTGAACTGGCCAAGATCACACCGAAGATCAAGGTCGTAGAGCCGGAAGGTACCTTCGTAACTTGGCTGGATTGCAGGGAACTTGGCATCCCTCCCGAGGAGCTGAACCAGTTTTTCGTGCAGGAAGCCAAAATCGGCTTTAACGATGGAATTATGTTTGGTTCTGAAGGTGCTGGCTTTCAGCGTATGAACATTGGCTGCCCAAGGTCCCTGATTGGAAAGGCCATGGAGCGAATGGCGAAGGCCTTGGAAAATCGCAAATAAAGCTGCAAAGCGCCTGAAATCCAGGCGCTTTTTTCTATTCTATAACACCGCTTTCTAAGATGCCGAAGGATGGCTTCTCACAGTCAATTTCCGCCAGTGCCCCATAAAATCTCTGGATACCCTGCTCCTCCCCAGGACAGACTCACCGTTGCGATGCGGTCTCCCCTTTGCAGTTTGCGCGGTTTTTGCAGAACGTGAAGCCCAATCATGCCAGATATCCCCTTAAAATGCTGACTAGAGCTTTATATCCCGTTGCCAAAGTCTTGGGCGGCACCAGAAAACCTGGGTGGTGCAGTTCGTTAGTTCCTCCCTCCCGGCCTGACCCCACGAGCAGCAGTGCGCCTTTTACCTCTGCTAAATAATAAGCGAAATCTTCCCCAATAAGGCTGGCTAATCCCAGGGTTGCCACGGGGACTTCCGATATCTCGGCGGCAAAGAAGCGGCTCAGTTCCTCCACGCAGGCTTGGTCATTGACCACAGCCGGAACCCCCTTGCTGTACTCCAAGCTGTAATTTCCCCCATAGAGTTTGGCGCTCGTCTCGAAGGCCCGATGCAGGTTTTCAATCATCCTTGCTTGGTCTGTCAATCTGGTGGTGCGGACTGTCCCTTCCGCCACAACCTCAGAAGGAATTACGTTGAATCTTGTTCCCCCTTGAATCAGCCCAAAGGATAAGGTTTGGGGAAAAGTGGAGTCAGTGCACCTCTGGGCAAGCGCAAAGGCATTTTGTACTCCTGCTGCCGCCATGGCAATGGGGTCAGCAGTCTTGTGGGGAACCGCTCCATGGCCCCCTACACCTTGAAAGGTGACCTTAAAGCGATCCGCAAAAGCAGTAATCGGACCGGCCTGCAGGCCGATGCTCCCAGCGGGCAGACTGGGCCAGTTGTGGATCCCCACGATCCGATCTGGTTTAAGCTCAGCAAAAAGCCCCCCTTCCAGCATGGCTCTGGCTCCAACTACAACCTCTTCGGCAGGCTGGAAGACTGCCATTACAGTACCGGTAAGTTCATGCCGATGCTGGGCTGCATAGCGGCAAACGCCCAGAACTGTTGCCATATGGCTGTCATGTCCGCAGGCATGCATTACCCCTGGGTTCTTCGACGCATAATCAACACCTGTCTCTTCCTGAACGGGCAGACCATCCATATCGGCCCGCAGGGCGACGGTTCGGCCTGGGGCGTCACAAGCTAAAATACCCACTACGCCTGTACCACCTACATTCTTGCGCACAGTAAACCCTAGTTCCGCCAATTCTTTCGCTAGCAGATCGGCGGTTCGAAATTCTTGTTCAGACAGTTCCGGATACTGATGGAGCGTCTGGTAAATTGATCGCAGATACTCTAAGTTCGGCATGCTCCCCCTCTTTTCCATTTCATTCAATTTCTTATTCTTTCTGCCCCAAGTGCAGTTTCCCTTGTGGGCAAAAAAAGACACCCTAGCCTTTACTAGGGTGAAAAAGCTAGGGTGGGATACTAGTCATCCTGCTTTTGTTGAAATGCATACTCGTCGCGGATTTCATCCCGCTTCGCCTTAATGGAATGCTGCCGACGTCTATTCTTGGCCCGGATCGCCTCCTTCTGTTCTTCTGGAAGATCCATGTGGAGTGTGTCGTGGGAAGCTTCTAGGTTCTCGATAGTATTCACCACTTGCTCCCTGAGCTTATCCACATTATCGCTGCGGTCATCCGGTTTTGGTCCCCTGGGCATAGCTCAACTCCTTTCCTGCATCAAGACTTTTCGCCTTTTTAGGATATCCTCAGCTACGCCTTTTATACTGTTCCTCCGAACAGCTGCGCTATTTGACTTTCCACTTAAAGTAAAATAAACTGATCGCACACGGGAACGCCTAGAAAAAATGAGTGGCGGCGAAGAGTGTAATACATGAACCTGCATGGGATGGGGGGGAATTTTATGAATAGAAAAGCAAAATCTTTTTACTGCTGGATTTTTGTGATAACGCTGCTTCTGGGGGGATTTGTGACGTCAGCGCAGGTGCTCGCTTCAGAGCGGCCCACCGTGGCCTTGGTTTTGGGTGGAGGGTCTGCCAGAGGTTTTAGCCACATCGGATTAATTAAGGCCCTGGAAGAACATGGCATACCGGTGGATATGATTGTCGGAACCAGTATGGGCAGTATCGTGGCCGGGCTTTACGCCGGCGGCTACTCCGTAGATAATATGACCGACCTGATTACAGAACTTGAGTTTGGCGCCCTCGTTGATATTGCCGTGCCCCTGAGCGGCGGCATTGTTGACACCACAGGCATTGAGCATTACCTGGACATACTGTTTGAGGGCAAGACTTTTGCCGAGATGCCCATCCCCTTCCGGGCTGTAGTGGTCAATCTTGGAACCGGAAAAGAACTGGCTCTTTCCGAAGGCAAGGTGAGCAAGGGCATCCAGGCCAGCATCTCCATACCGGGCATGTTTGCGCCGGTTCAAATTGACGATCAGTTCTATGTGGACGGAGGACTGAAAAACCAGGTGCCTGCTAATGTAGCGGCAGATTTGGGCGCTGATGTAATTATTGCCGTATCGCTGGAAAAGGACTATGATGATCCGGATTATCGCAGGATCACCGATAACCTGCGCATGTCAATTACGGCTATGATTGAAGGCTATACTGAGATTAACACCGCCATGGCAGATGTTTTAATCGTCCCCGATGTAGGCTTAGATTCGGCCTTCGACTACCAGAGGGGTGCCTACTTTATCGAACAGGGTTATAAGGCGGGACTGAAGTACATGGATCAGATCAAGCATGTGATTCTTGACAAAGATCCAAGCTTCCAATTTACACCTTATAAACAGGCGGGCTACTCCAGCGAGGAGCTGCGGGCGATTGCCCAAACGGCTGAGCGTTCGGTGGCCAACTTACCCAAGAAGTTTACCCTAAAACCAGAGGTTCAGTTCGACAGTGATTATAACTTCCCCAAGATTGGGGCGAAATTCACCCACGGCCCACTGAACTGGTTTGGCATTGGCTATCGCTACGGCTTTGATTCTGATGACGGAGGGCATGAACTTTTTGTCGACTGGGGCAGGGAGAAACTCGGCTCGGTAGAAATCTATCTGAGAAAAAGCGCCAACCGCAAGCTGCCTACCTTTGGCGGTTCCATCCAGGGCAAGATCAACCGGCTGCTGCTGGAAGCTACATATGTGTCCCAGGGCGTTAAGGCCTGGCAGGTGTCTGCTTCCAATACCAGTCTCTTAGAGACACCCCATGGCGTAGGAGGCCTGTCACTTAGGGTAACGGGCCTGCGGCCTGAAGTTTCGGACACACCCATTGAAGACACCTTGCTTGTAGCAATTGCCCCTCAGCTGCAGGTGTTTCCCTGGGGCGAAAAGCAGTTTCCTGTAGGCATTTCCAATAACAGGCCTTATTTTCTCGGGGGGCTGACTATAGAATCGCCAGTAACTGAATTGGATATTAGGCCAAAGTTTAGGGTTGGCGTGGGAACTGAAATGAACCTCTTCGGCCTTTATCCCAGCGATGTTTCCCTCGGAGTAGAAATCGATTCGGCAGCCACTGCCACCTTGAAATTTGGTATCAAGGGCCTCAGGTTCTAAGACTAATTAGTAAAGCTCCCCCCCAGTTTTGGGCGGGAGCTTTTGTGTGTCTAGCCCACTTTTTGCAGCTTGCGTCTAGAACTGATAGGTTACAGCCAGCTGGACCCGTGCCCCGTAGGCTGAGATGCCTTCATCTCCATAGGGTCTAAGCAAGCTAAGCTGCACCTGAACTGAGTTGGGAAAGCGATATGTGTAGGCCGGCCTAATAATGCCGCCTTCCTCCTTAAATCCGTGCAGAATCAAGACTTCTGCGGAACTGCTCGGGCTAAAATCATAACCCAGACGCCCATAGAGATAGTGGGCGCCCTCGAACTCGCCGGGCTCTAGAGTTACTAAATCGGGCATAACATAGGGCTGCAAGAGTGACCCCTGGCCGCGGTAGATATACTGGATCTGTGCAAGCAGCCCCTGACCGAGGGGGAATGTATAATCTCCGCCTATGACCGCCTGCAAATAAGGCCTGTTGATGGCTAGAGGGACTCTGGCCATTTCTAAGGGATTAGGCTCCTTAGGCTCTGGAAACTTGGCAGGACCGCCATAGGTCACTTCGCCCCACACACCGACAGGTCCAAGGGTGCCGGCAGCTGCCAGCCCCGCAAAGGTTTGCCTGCGGTAGATGCCCTCGAAACTCGGTACAGGTCCAAGACCCGGCTGGACAGTTAATACCATTTCCATGCCGGGCAGCGGTTCAAAACCAGAATAAATACTGGCTTGCACATCGAAACCTGCAACCTGAGTCTCGGCCCGCACAGCCCACTCAGAGTTGGTGCCCAGACCCCGGGGTTTTTTCGTGTCCTCTATAGCCTTGAGAAGCAGGGCAGCCTGGGGATTGGCCTCAGTCATCATCTGCTTCATCTGATCATCAATTGCCTGGGGATTGAAGAAGGGAACTACCACACCGGTCACAGACCAGGCAGACCCAAAATATGTTGCTTGGGCGGCCCAAACAGGACTTCCACTAATCGCGCCGTTCAATAAAGAATCGGTACCCATTCGGGCAAAGTAATTGGTGGGGTTAAAGCCGTCGGCAGTGCCCCAACTGATCGCCTGGCGGCCGACCTGGTAATCGAAATCGCCTTTGTAGCCGCTGAGCCAGAGCTGATCTAGACCCAGATCACCTTTTCTCGCCTTCCAATCCCACCAGCCCTGGGTGGAAAAATGAAGTTTGGCGCCAAAGTCCAGACTGTCTTCCAACACAAAGCGAAAACCGGTCCGCGTTGAATCATGCACCAACTTTTTCTCTTCCCGATCCCACTGCGCGCCAATGCCGGCATTCAGTTCACCTGTGGGAACAAAAGCCCAGACAGGCGCAGACATCAGCAGTATGCTCAAGACAACTGCCAAAACCTGAATCCTTCGTTTCATCATGCCTCACCTTCCTGTAATATTGTCCCTGTTAACGGCGCAAATTGCGAACTGTGAAAACGTCATCGCTGACTTCTGCTTGGCTAAGCTCTGTTATTTCCAAAATAGTCCTGGTCCCCTGCACTTCGTCGGCCATCACGAGATGATGGGGAATCAGCTCCCCAGATACCAGCTGAAACTGATCCATAGCAAGGGTTTTAGCTAGAACCTCCCCGCCGCTATAGAACTGCAGCTTAACCGGGACCATTTTCTCGATCCATACCCACATGACAATCTTTTCATAGAGTGCATCTGGTTCTGCGGCAGTCAGTTCCAAAACATAGCAGTCCAAACCCTGAACTTGCTCATCGGCGAGGCGCTTGGCAGCATAGTCCTTGTCATAATTGAAGCCTCCGCCGATTTCCTCATAGGTGAAATCTGTACCCATAAAAGAATCTCCGGTCATATGGGAGGCAATGCGCCGCTCACGGCCAAGGGCCGGCATGTAGAGCCACATTTGGCTTTCTTGCCCCTCTTCATTAATTGACAAAAACTTGGTGCCCCGCACATCAGCAGGGGCTAAGTACTCTAAGAACTGTTTATCCCCGGCATCATCAGTTTTGAGATAAACCCGCACAGAATAGGTGCGCTGTGCTCCCCTGGCGTTTTCCGTAATCAGGGTGAGCTCTGCCGTACCGGAGCCGGTTAGGATGCTGTCGAAACCCAAATCGTCAATAATCTGTTGACCTGTGAGTTCTTGAGCACTTACCGCAGCAGATGCCGCTGTCAAAAGTAGTGCAAGCATGATCACCAATGTACGTTTCATTTCTTTACCTCCTTTTAGTTTTCGCTTCGCGAGAAAGTTGATCACCATGGGAATTACAAGCAAGGCCGCCAGCGAGCTGACGATCATGGTGGTAGAAATTAAAAAACCAAAGACGGCAATGGCCCTGAAGTGTGAAAAGGCCAGAACCAAAAAGCCGGCGATAAGCGCCAGAGCGTTGAAGAAAATGCCTCGGCCCGCTGTAGAGCCCGCCCTGCGCAAAGCGGTTTCCCGGTCATACCCGTCCGACAGCTCCAGACGATAGCGGCTAATGTAGTGAACCGCATAATCAACCCCGATACCAACAGCAATACTGGCAATGACACTGGTTACAGCATCTAAGGGTAAGCTCGCAAAGCCCATGAGACCAAAATTAATCAGCACAGTAAAGAGCAAGGGCACTAGGCTCAGCAAGCCAAAGGGCAGAGATTTCATCATGAACGCTACAATCAGTCCTACCGTCAGCGAGGAACTGACTAAACTGGAAATCTGGGTCTGCACGTAGCGGTTCATGAGGCGCATCATCACTTTCGGAGTCCCGGTCAAATGAACGCTGATGTCCTCTCTGCCGCCGTAACGCTCTGCCAAATAGTTTTCCACTTCACCGATGACAAAACCCATGGCGCTCGCGTCTAACGTCTTCATCCGCGCTGTAACCAAGGCCTGACTGTAATCATAGGTTACAAGGGTTTCCAGGCCGGTTCCCCCTTGCATGGAAAAGAGCAGGAGCTGCTGGGCGATTCCTTCCCGGGTTTCAGGAACTGCATAGTAGGCGGGATCTCCGTCCCAAAGTGCCTGATTGAGCTCACGCACCACATCTGCCATAGAAGTTGCATTGCTGATGGTCTCCCAGGAACTGAGGTAGTCTTGGATATGAATCAGCTCATTCACTAGCTCTGGATCTTTCATGCCGTCGGGTGCTCCGGTATCCACTACCACAGAAATTTGCATGCTTCCTCCGAAAACATCCTCAATTACCTGTGTTCCTCGCTTAACTGGACTGGAATCACTAAAGTAGTTGACGATGTTGCTTTCCAGAATCACCAAAGTTGCGCCGTAGGCAAAGAGAGTTGTCAGTAAGATCACAGCGATCAAAAGCCTGCGGGGCTGATCAATTGCCCAATTGCTTAAAGTATGCAAAAAGCGTGTCAAAAGCCCTTCTTTCTCCGTCTTGCCGGTGCCCCGCTTTACTTTAGGCTCCCTAACTAAAATCAGAAAAGCAGGAACCAGGCTGATTGAGAGAACCATAGCCAAGAACACACCGATCGCGGTCAGCACCCCAAAATCCCGCATGGGCTGCACAAAGGCTGTAACCAAAGAGGCAAAGCCGGCCGATGTGGTCAGGGCTGCCATAGCCACCGGCGATGTAATTACCCGAAAGGTTTCAATTAAGGCCTCTCGCTTCGGCAGTCCGCTTGCCAAGGCCTCCTGGTACTTGTTCAGAATATGGATGCTGGAAGCGATACCCACTGTCACCAGGATAACCGGCATGACCATCGTAATCAGAGAGATGGGTATCCCCTGGGAAATCATGATGGCCACAGTCCAGATCACGCTCGCCCCCACAGTAACTAAAGGAATAAGTACGCCGAGGGCGGAACGGAAAATGAGATATAAGACAACGCCAATCAGGATTATTACAAAGGGAACTAAGATCAGAACATCTTGTTTCATGGCCTGCTCAGTGTAGTACATAACGTAGGAGTCGCCTACCACATGAATTTCTTCCGGTCCCACGAAGCCAGCAACAATGTCTTCGATTTGGGCCAGCACTGGATTTACATTAGGCAGATCTTCCAGCTCAAGAAGTAAGGCTGCTCCCCTGCCGTCAGCTGTGATCAGCACCCCTGCATAGGGACTTTGCAAAATGTCTGTCTTAAACTGTGTAATCTCTTCATTGGTTTGGGGGAGTTTCTCCGCCATAACGCCGATTTCGATGCCAAAGAAACTGCTCTCCACTCTTTGAGCATTAAGTGGACTCTGCACATCAAGCACTCCAGGCAAGGCCAAAAGTTCCTGTTCCAAGTCGGCTATCTTGCGCAAAGTGGCAGGTGTAAAAATGTCATCACTTTCTATCGCGATAAAAAAGAGTTCCTGCGAACCAAACTCCTCCGCCACAGCCTGCAATTCCATAAGCACCTGATCGTCTTCTGGGATCATGGCGTTGAGACTGGCGTCAAATTCTATGCGGGGGAAAAAAGATAGGGCTCCCAGGGTGATTGCAAGCGCCACTCCAATGACGACCCAGGGCCTGTTCAAAACCATTTCAATCCATCGTCTCAAGTCAATTTCACCTCTCCTACCTTGAGAATCACATTTAGTGCATCTAATGATTCAGTGATAATCTTGTTGCCCGGATTCAAGAGTGACTGCACCGCAATGCCGAAGATGCCGCTAAAAAACAAGCTGGCCAGAGTCTCTGGGCTGTAGGTGGTGCCCAATTCGCCCATGATCTCTTTGGTAAACACCTCGGCAGTGATTTGATCCAACACTCCGGCAAAAATCTCCCTAACCTGTCCCCGGAGGGGATCTGACCAAAGTGCCAAACCCACCAAATCATAGAGAACACGGAATAAATCTGGATCGTTTTCCAAAACTTCCTGGTAGAGTCGGATAAAACACTCCCCCTTTTGGCGCGGGGACATCTCTGGTTTGAGGTAGGATTGCATATACGCGAAATACTTGTTCGCCACCCGACGGGCAACTGCCAAAAGCAGCCCTTGTTTGTTCTTGAAGTGATAGCTGATCTGGCTCACCGCCACCCCAGCCTCTTGGGCGATCTGCCGCAGGGAAGTTCTAGTATAGCCCTCCCTAGCAATCACCGCGTAGGCCGCATCAAGGATTTTCTCCTGCTGACTTACTTCCAGCACCCTTTCCCCCCCTTTCTTCGATTCTTTCGATCGGACGACCGTTCGAATGCTACCTCTATTATACCATTCCCTGCAATATATGCCACACTTCCTCGAAAAAGGAATAATGGACATCTAAAACGAAGTGTACAGCCATTCCGGCCCTGCCTTTCGGTCAACTCGCTCAACTTAGCCGAAATTCGTAAAATTGATCGAGGGACAGGCCCGCGCAAAAGGAGGAACTTAGCATGAAGATTTTCCTTGGCATCCGCCTGCCCCAGGAGCTAGAAGAGATCTGTGAAAGATATCGTCGTGCCTTTAAGGCTCCCAGGACTGTAGCACACATCACAGTTATCCCACCCTTCACCTGGGAAGATGAGATTCAGGATCTCCTTGCGTTCCTCCAGGCTGCTCTCAAGGCAGCACCGTCCTTTATGGTGGCTGGCGCAGGAATCGGTTCCTTTGGCACTAGGGTGCTCTTTATCAACGTAAATCTTTCCCTAGAACTTAAAAACATGCAAGCATCTCTGGCGCACCAACTTAGGAAAAAGGGCGTTTCTGTCGACAAACGTCTCTACCATCCCCATATCACCCTGGCCACCCGGCTTAGGCCTGGACAGTTCCAGCGATACCAGGCTGAACTGGCAAACTTTAGCCCAGACTATTCTTTTCTCTGTTCAGAATTGAGCGTCTTTCAGTTGAGCGAGGAAGGGCGTTGGCTTGAATGTGGGAAAATAACTTTGGGTAATTAATTGTTGCAGCCGCTGTCTGAGTTTTGGGGATTACGGCGGGCAGATGACGCACTTATTATTGGAACAGAAGAACCCTAAACGCTGGCCATCCGCCCCAATTTTTACTTGTTTTGGCAATTTTCCCGGTGCTCTGCAACGAAAACTGCCCTTTCGCCCGGCAGCAAATGACGATTAATGAATTCACAAACTCTATCTGCCCTTGTAATCAAATGCTTTATTTGGTATTATCTTACTAAGATATCGAAGGGAGTGTTTTCATGCAGGCCTCGAAACGATTGACCGAAAAAGTCACCTGGGTTGGCAAGGTCGACTGGGAGCTTGAGAAGTTCCACGGAGATGAACTCTCCACCTTCAGGGGTTCTTCCTACAACTCCTACTTGATTAGGGATGAGAAAGTCGTGCTCATTGACACAGTGTGGCTTCCCTATGACACAGAGTTTGTGCGCAATCTCAAGGATGAAATCGATCTCAAGGAAATTGACTATATCATCATTCAACACGCGGAAATCGACCACAGCGGAGCTTTGCGGGAGCTGCTGAGGGAAATTCCGGGAACCCCCATCTACTGCACCAATAACGGCAAGAAAATCATCCAGGGACATTTTCACGAAGACTGGAACTTTGTAACGGTAAAGACCGGCGATACACTGGAAATTGGTGAGTCTACCCTGACCTTTGTGGAGGCACCGATGCTGCACTGGCCAGACACCATGTTTACATACATGAGTGGCGAAAATATCCTCTTTAGCAACGACGCCTTTGGCCAACACTATGCCACCGAAACGCTCTACAATGATCGGGCCGATAATTGTGAGTTGTATGAAGAGGCTATGAAGTACTACGCCAATATCCTCACACCCTTCAGTGCCCTGGTCACGAAGAAGATTAACGAGGTCTTGGCTATGGAATTGCCTTTAAACATGATTTGCACCAGTCACGGTGTAATCTGGAGAGATAATCCCGCACAGATCGTTGAAACATACCTCAAGTGGGCTGATAATTACCAGGAGAACCAAATCACAATTGTCTATGACACCATGTGGCAGTCCACCCGGCTCATGGCTGAAGCGATTGCCGCAGGCATCCAGGCAGAAGATCCAGATGTGGTTGTCAAGGTCTACAATGTAGCCAAGAAAGACAAGAATGACATCGTTACCGAGATCTTCAAGTCTAAAGCTATCTTGGCCGGTTCGGCCACAGTCAACAACAGATACCTTTCGGGCATGGCTGGGCTTTTAGAAATGGTTAAGGGCATGAAGTTTAAGAATAAGAAGGCTGCGCCCTTTGGCAGCTATGGCTGGAGCGGCGAAGGCAACAAGCTCCTCGCCGAAGATTTGGCAGGCGCTGGCTTCGCCCTTGTCAACGAAGGATTCAAGACCCAATGGGTACCTGATGAAGAA
>JAAYOM010000104.1 GCA_012520315.1 Bacillota bacterium
GACTATCTCTGGGGAGATCCAGACCGTCACCTGCCAACCTACTGGGGACCCGACTACAGGGATTCGGTGATCTTCCGGTATTAGTCAGTTTGAAGACCAATTAGAGAGGTGAGATTATGCGCAAGTTCTTAGTTCTTTTCTTACTAGTAATGGTGGTTGCAGTGCCGGCGTCAGCGTTTTCGCCTAGAGACAGCAACTTAACCAGCAGCCTGTTCGCGGTTGCCTGGTATGATGGCAACGAACTCAGTGTAGCCGTTGCCAACACAGCCAACACCCGTACTACAGTGACTATTTCTACCCCGACCGTGGACTCTTGGGGAAGGCCGGTCTTTTCCAGCCTCCGCCTGGATGTGCCTGGCAGAACAATTATTGAGGAAAAGCTTTATCCAGCGGCTCCCCGCCGCAACGAACAGCTGGTTGTGCAGGTGGGAGAAGGATATCGTTCCACTGAAATTCCAGTTCAGACCACAGGCATCATGACACCCCAAAACTATATTGTCGAAGCGAATACACAGTGGACAGTCCGGGTGGACCTTGACTTTTTACTGCAGGATCAAGGCCGAACAAGACTGATTGTAGATGATTATTATCAGACTGGTGACGGCTTTAACCAGGACCGCATTCGAATCGAATCTGTCGAGGGAGGGCTCAGGCAAGTCCGGGGCAATTCCAATACCATCGAGTATGAAAAACCGTCCATGGTATTAAGAATGAAAACACCTCAGGTGTCCTATGTGACGACTATGACCTTTGGCATTCGCAAGTCGGATGGAACCAGCTGGCGGGATGAATATTTCCAAGGACCCCTTTTACTGGTTTATGGTCGTAACATGCGTTTTGCAGGACCAAGCGAAGGAAGATCGTCAGGGCGGGTACGATACTAAAAGACTTTTTGATGCCAGCCAGTGGACCTAGTCTGCTGGCTGGTTTTCTTTTGCAGGGATTTGGATTACAATCTGGAAAATTCACCTTGGAGGTGGAGGATATGATGCACGATTGGTTCTTAGAGTCAAAACTAGGTATATTCATTCATTGGGGCATCTATTCGGTTAAGGGCGTAGGTGAGTCATGGTCTTTTTATCATGACAGCATTTCTTACGAAGACTATATGGCACACCTGGACGGCTTTACTGCCAGCAGCTATGATCCCCGTGCCTGGGCGAGGCTTTTTAAGAAGGCAGGGGCAAAGTATGCTGTCTTGACCACAAAACACCATGACGGCGTGGCCCTGTGGGATACGCAGGCCAATGATCTGAGCACAGTACACAAAACACCGGCAGGCAGAGATTTGATCACTCCCTATGTGGAGGCCCTCCGGGCAGAGGATCTTAAAGTAGGTTTTTATTACTCCCATCTGGATTGGTCCCACCCAGACTACGCCACGGTCTGGCGCCCTGATGAACGGGAAAAGCAGGATCAAATCAAGAAAAATCGCTTTACCCATCCCAGCGGGCCTGAAGATCCAGAGGCCTGGGAGATATTCTTGCAGTTCCACCGGGCCCAGCTGGAAGAGTTGACCCGGGACTTTGGCCCAATTGACCTGCTTTGGTTTGATGGAGATTGGGAACGGGACGTGGAGCAGTGGCGCTTTCGGGAGCTGCGGAGCTGGCTCGATCAAAACAGCCCGCAGAGCATCTTAAACTCCAGGATGTGGGGGCTCGGAGACTATGCCACTCCCGAACAGGGAATTCCCGTAATTCCGCCCCGGGGGCCTTGGGAATTTTGTGTAACGATGAACCGCTCCTGGGGATATCAGCCGCAGGATACCGAGTATAAATCGATAGAACAACTGATCTGGATGTTTGCAGAAACAATCGGCCTGGGGGGCAACATGCTCTTAGGCATTGGGCCTAAGGAAGACGGTACCATTGTGCCTGAAGAAGTGGAGCGGCTGGAGGGTTTAGGAGCCTGGATTTCCGGTAAAGAAGAAGCCATTTATCCAACAGTGGCAGGCCTGCCCCGGGGGCACTACTATGGTCCATCTACTTTATCCAAAGATCGCAAGGCCATCTATCTCTTCCAGTTCGGTCGGCCCACCATGCCCATTCCATTAAAAGGCCTACGTTCCAAGGTTAAGAAGATCAGCGTCTTGGCTACAGGCCAGGAACTCTCTTACCGCTTCATGGGCGGCGCACCATGGCTGAACATTCCTGGCGTACTTTGGATAGATTTGCCGCGGGAATACTGTGACCCGGTGGCCACAGTGCTTAAGATCGAACTGGCCGAAGAACTCGATCTCTACCGCGAGGAGGGCCAGACCATCACTCACAATGAATAACCGGCAGTTGAACCTCAAAGGGGTACCTTTTCCAGGACCCCTTTTTTTCATCCCGCTTTTAAATATTAGCTATTTGCTTATAAATGCTATGCATATAGATTACAAGCGTCTTGTAAAATTTAAGTAGCAAAAAGATCAAAATTGGGGAGGGAAATCAAAGTTGTATGGAGAAATCAACATACCATTGATAGCTTTACTTCAACCACTGATGATTTGAATCTGGCCGCAGGGAGGTAGAAAGATGCAGAAAGGCACGAGATGGAGCGGGGTCCCTGAACCGCAAGGTCCGTTTGCGCCTGCCCGCTACATTTGCCAAAGGGCTGGAGAGACCTTAGTTTTAGATGGAAAGTTGAATAAACCTTTTTGGGATGCAGCTCCTTGGAGTGAAGATTTTGTAGATATTGAAGGGGATCTAAAGCCCTTGCCGCCCAAACGTACCAGAATGAAGATGCTTTGGGACGATAATTATCTTTACATCGGAGCGGAACTTGAGGAAGACGAGATTTGGGCGACCTTGACAGAACGGGATTCAGTGATCTTCCACGATAATGATTTTGAGGTATTCATTGATCCTGATGGCGATACTCACAATTATTTTGAACTGGAGATCAATGCTCTGAACACTGTCTGGGATCTGCTCCTGCCTAAGCCCTATCGGGATGGAGGGCCAGCCATAAACGGCTGGGATATTGCCGGTTTAAGAACCGCCGTTTATATTGACGGGGAACTAAACAATCCTGGGGCTTACAACCGGGGCTGGAGTGTGGAAATTGCCATTCCCTGGAACATTTTGAAAGAAGGAGCCGAAGGGGGCCTGAAACCCTCCTGCGGCGACATTTGGCGAATCAACTTTTCCCGGGTTAACTGGCATGTTGATGTGAAAAATGGAGCGTACACCAAGCGTATCAATTCTGAAACAGGCCAGCCCTATCCCGAAGAAAACTGGGTATGGTCGCCCCAGGGGATTGTCAACATGCATTACCCCGAATTGTGGGGGTTTGTGCTCTTTGCAGATGGGCCAACCACTTTCGAACTGCCCCCAGATGAGCTGCTGAAGTGGGAGCTGCGCAGACTGTATTACAGGCAGCGCAACTATTACGCCCAGCATGGCTCTTTTACCAGTGATTTTTCACTTTTAAAGGGCACAGATGAGTGGAGGATTGAGCCCAAAATTGAAACTACAACAAGCCTGTTTCAAGCCTCTGTCTCTGCCAGCGATGGCAAGACGCGGCTGAACATTCGAGAAGACGGTCAATTATGGGAGGAGTGAGCCGGGTGCATCCATTTGGACTGACTGACGCAGAATTTGCCGTGATTCAAGACAAACTTGCCGAAAAGAAGACCCTGGCCCAAGGCAGAAGCGAGGTGCTTTTTGGCGTTTTAGATGAAGCACTGAACCGGGATGAAAGGGCGGCATTAGAGTTCCTTTTCGCCTTTATTCCCCTGGTTGATCTGGCCGACTACTCGGGCGATCTCTTTCTCAAGCATGTTAGAGACAGTCTCAGTGCCCTCAAAGAGGCTCCTTGGGGCCACAAAATCACAGGTCAGCTGTACTTACACTATGTTTTACCTTATCGAATCAGCAATGAAACCATTGAAGACTACCGCCAGTACTTCTGGAACGAGCTTTTTCACCGGGTCAAGCATCTGTCCATGGCGGATGCGATCTTAGAGGTCAACCATTGGTGCCATGAAAAGGCCACCTATATTGCTTCAGACCCTAGAACCGCTTCGCCCCTCACATTAATCCGTACCGCCCGGGGGCGCTGCGGCGAAGAGTCAGCCCTTTTAGTTGCAGCACTGAGGAGTCTTGGCATTCCAGCTAGGCAAGTGTATACGCCCCGCTGGGCCCACACTGACAGCAACCACGCCTGGGTAGAAGCGTGGGCTGACGGCACCTGGTATTTCTTAGGCGCCTGTGAACCTGAGCCCCGTTTGAACATGGGCTGGTTTGAAGGCCCCGCCAGGCGGGCTATGCTGCTGCATACCCGTGTTCCCGGCACTATCTATGCCGGCCCTGAAGAAATCGTGCAGGCTAAGGACGATTACACAGAACTTAATCTTTTGACAAACTATGCGCCGGGCCAAAGCCTGACTGTGCAGGTTAAAGATCTGGCAGGTCGAGCAGTGGAAGGTGCAGATGTAGAACTGCAGGTTTTCAACTACGGGGGCTTTTCAAGCTTAGTGCGCCTCCAGACAGATGAACAGGGTGAAATAAAGATTACAACCGGCCGCGGCGATCTTTTGATTCATGCGGTTAAAGATCAGCTTTGGGGTTCAGCCCTGGCACAAGGGGACGGACAAAGACTAGTGGAAGTTGTGCTTGGGGCAGAGCGCAAGGAATTTCAGGAGTTTACGATGCATGCGCCCCCTGAAAGGCCCCAGGACGGGATTCAAGTCAGCGCCGAGGAGCGGGCGGAAAACGATCGCCGCCTCAAAGCAGAAGATGAGATTAGGGCTGCCTATGAGGGTACTTTCGTTTCACAGGCAGAAAGTGAGCTGTTAGCTGCTAGACTGGGTGTTGAGCCCCAAAAGGTCTGGGCTGTGCTGGAAAACGCCAGGGGCAACAGTCATGCCATCTTCGCCTACTTAGAGCAGGCTGTGCCGGAATATGGTCCCCTAGCTTTAGAACTCGCCCATATCCTTGCGGCGAAGGATCTCACTGATACCACAGGAGAGATACTCCTTGACCACTTAACTGGGGCACTTCCCTTTGAAAAACTCTACCCCCGGGAGGAGTTTATCAAGTATGTCCTGCAGCCTAGAGTAAGCCACGAGACCCTTAGGGGCTACAGGCAATTTTTCCAGGAGCAATTCAGCCAAAAAGAGCAGGAGACTTTCCGAACCGAGCCCCTCAAGCTGAAAGAGTGGATCGAGGCAAATATCAAGACTGCAGAAAACGGCGCTGTGCGAGGCTGGCCCAGCCCCCAGGGAACTTTTGAACTTGGCGTTGGAAACCAGCTGGCCAAGGAAATTCTCTTTGTGGCTATGGCTAGAAGCTTTGGTACGGCCGCCCGGCTGTCGCCGATTGACGGCAAGGTCCAATACTTAGTGGGGGATAAATGGGTTCAGGTAGATTCTGAACACAAAACAGCGGCAGGCAGAGGTGCTGTGCGCATCCAAAAACCTGGGGAATACAGCGGAAAAATAAGCTACTTCCAAAACTTCTCCCTAGCTCGTCTAGAAGAAGGCGTGTTCAGGACATTGCGTTTTCGCGGCCTGGATGAAGAAGCCTTCGATGAGGAGAACTTCAGCTATAGACTCGAGCTTGAGGCGGGGGATTATAGACTGACTAGCGGCAATCGCTTAGCTAGTGGCAACGTCTTAGTCGCCCTCAAGGACTTTACGGTTTTGCCAGGTGAAGACCTAGACATCAAGCTGGTCTTCAACCAGGATGAAGCAGAACAAAGCGAGACCTTGGGCAGACTGCCCGCTGGCATCACTTTGCAGCTCTTTACAGGCGGTGAGCTTGCTTTAGACGCTCTCAAAGGCGATGGTCCTGTGGTTGCGGCCTGGATTGATCCGGACCGTGAACCGACCAAGCACTTAATTCGGGATCTGGAGGAGCGCAAAGACCAGTTTGAAGCCTTAAGCGTGCCGATTATACTCTGCCTTGGCGAAGATAAGATCACAGATTCATTTGATCCGGCCAATTACAGAGGTTTGCCCGCCTTACGCTTGGTCAGAGATGCAGATTACAGGTTCTTGGCCCAGGTGCAAGAATCTCTGCAAGTCGACCTGCCGGCCGATTTCCCCATGGTGTTAGCCGCCGATGGACAGGGAACAGTGCGCTACGTTTCAACGGGCTATCAGATAGGAACAGGAAGTCACATCTTGGACTGTTTACAGAAAGGGTGATCAGGATTGGATATGTATTTTACCACGCAGAAAGCAGATAGGTACATTAACGATCTTAAGCGCAGCATTTTTGAAGAGGTTCGTAAAATTGAAAATCTCAAACATGTACCCTACGATGTGGAAGGTGCCCATGTAGCGGATTTTGACGACAGCGGCTGGGAGGACTTTACCGTAGGCAGTTTGTGGGGAGGCAAAGACCAGACCCATTGGTTCCGCTGTGAGGTGGAAATCCCGGCGGAGTGGAAAGATGACAAAGTAGCAC
>JAAYOM010000105.1 GCA_012520315.1 Bacillota bacterium
GAAAACATTGAAAACATTTTCTTGGTAATAATAACAATTATATTTGAGCATGATGTCATCTTCGGTGAGGCATTATTTTCTACGCATACCCCCGGAACTCCTGCATTGCATCAACTAAATTTACCTATTTTTGCAGGATATTCCAATGTTCGCCACGTATAGGGTAAGTATCGAACTGAAGGCGGAGGAGTGACCCTATGACTACTCGCAAGAAGACCAAAAAACAGGCTGCCACAAAGAATGCCCGATTTCGTCTCCAATTAAGGGGCAAACTGATTCTAGCTTATTTGCTTATTGCACTTCTGCCCCTGGTAACCCTCACCGGAGTGGTGATCATGCTGACACAAAATGAGGTCACAGATCTCATAGATACTACTTTGGCCGATCAGGCCGAGCGCATATCTGAGACGATCGGCAGATCAATTGTGCAGCTCACAAAGGATTTGGGCGGCCTTTCTGTGAACCCCTCCATTGAGCAAATGGTTGTGATTAGGCCGACCAATATTGTCAGGGAGAAGGGCCTGGAAGACAAGACGATTGAAGAGATGGAAGCGATTATGGATGAAACCCGCAATCTCGAAACCAATGTTAGGACCCAGGAGTTCCTCCAGACTACAGTGGCTGAGTTCGGCACATTTTCCGAGCTGATCGTGGTCAATCTGGACGGAATGGTCGTAGGTGCCACAGATCGCCCCGATCGCTTCATACATATTAATGAACCCTGGTTTCAATACGCCTTGGAAAACAATACCTATATCGGAGATATTCAGCAATTGCCGGGGAAAGATGAACCGGGCGCAGTTATCGCTACAGTAATCAACCGCTCCTCGACGGGCAGGCCGGCGGGGATTATCCGCGGGCTGGTTCCCCTGAGCTTCTTCACCGACGGCTTGCTCCCCATCATCGATCGCATAGACCATGGTGAGCTGCAGCTTTTGATCCGCGGCGAGGTAGCGGTCAGCATCAATAATGATCATACAGGAACTGCACTGAGCGTGTCGCTAGATGGAGATCGGCCCTCCCCAATCACCCTCGGCCTTGAGGGCGGCTTGGGCAGAAACAGCCTGGGCGAAGAATCAATTTCCGCCTTTTCAGGCCTCAGCTTTAGAAATCCTGAAGCAGACAGTTTCGACTGGGAGTTCCGCATCGCCCAGCCTACAGCCTATGCCCTGGCCCTCACCAAGGAACTGACCTCAATTGGGACAGTGGGAACAGTTCTTACTGCAGTTTTGGTGGCCCTAGTGGCCCTTTTATTGGCGAACAGCATTGCAGGACCAATCAAGGGTCTAACTGCCCATGCCCAGGGTGTTGCCGAAGGACATTTACGCCAGTACCGGCCCAAGCGTCTGTCTCGTGATGAAACCGGTGCCTTGGCCGAGGCCTTTAACGGAATGACAGCCCAGCTGGCCCGCTTGCTCCACCGCATCCGACAAGCCAGCGGCGAGCTGGCCACCTCCAGCCAGGAGATCAGTGCCGGGATGGAAGAGATGGCCGCCGGTACCCAAAACCAAAGCCAAGATATTCAAAGCGGTACAAGGCAGATTGAAGAGATGAACAACGCTATGCTGGACATTGACAAAAGGGCCGGCGAAGCCCTGGCCCTCTCCCAAAATGCTTCCGGGGAAGCGTCAAACGGGCAGGCCCAGGCCAAAGCAGCAGTTGAAGGCATGGATCATATTAAGACCTCGGTAGACAGTCTTGGTGCACAGACAGAGGAAATCGCCACCATTCTCGGCTTTATCCAGGAGATTGCCGAACAGACCAACCTCCTGGCCTTAAACGCAGCTATCGAAGCTGCCCGAGCCGGCGAGCAGGGCCGCAGCTTTGCAGTGGTAGCCCAGGAAGTTGGGGAACTCGCCGCCCGTTCCCAGAAGGCAACCGAAGAGATCGATCAGGTGCTGCACCGAATCAGAAGTGAAACCCTGCGCTCCATCTCTAGTGTAGAGGAAGGCCAGAAACAAGTCTTCGAGGTGGAAAAGGCCCTGGAGGAGATTGCCCAGGCCACAAAAGAAACGGAAGTTCTGATTCGGGAGATCGCCAGAGAATCAATTGACCAGACTGGCCGCACTAAAGAGGCAGTCGAACTGTTTGAGTCCATCGGCGAGGTAACGGAACAGACAGCAGCAGGCGCAGAGGAAACAGCTGCCTCAGCCCAGAACCTGGCAGAACTTGCCCAGCAGCTGCAGGATATTATAGTTAACTTCCAAAGCAACTAAGCACATAGTTTCGCAAAGAGTGCAGTAAGGAGGAGCCATGGCTACTAAGAGAGGAACAAGTAGGGGTTTTCTCAGCAAGATTAATCTCAGTCTACGCAGCAAACTTATTGCAGCATTCCTAGCCATCACCCTTATCCCCCTCTTCGCTGTGACGGTAACTGTTGTTTTGCGCATTCAATCGTCCTTAACTGATCTAGCCCACACTAACCTAACGGATCATGCTGAGCGCATTACCTTGGATCTAAGCAGCTCCATAAGCAGGCTCAGTCTCGATCTGCAGGCCCTGGCCTCTAATCCTTCCGTGGAGCAGATGGCGGTCTTGCGGGCCACCAATCAGATTCGCGATCTAGGTCTGGAAGGCAAGACCATAAGCGAGATGGAAGCGATCATGGAGGAAACTAGAAACCTGGAAACAAACAGCCGAACTCAGGGCTTTCTAATTGATACCGCTGCAGACTCTGGATTTGAAGAGCTGATTGTGGTAAATTTGGACGGCATGGTGCTCGGCGCAACCGGGCGTCCAGACCGATTTGTTCATATAGAAGAACCGTGGTTTCAAACAGCCCTAGAACACGGCAGCTATATCAGTGATATTCAGCCGCTGCCAGGCCGGGAGGAAATGGGCATCATCTTTGCCAGGGTAATTTACCGGGCCTCTACCGTCGCCAGCACGAGTGCCAGGCCCGCGGGGCTGATCAGGGGACTTGTACCTTTAAGCTATTTTACCGACTTTATTGTCTCAGATCTGGAGAAAACTGAACGGGGTCAAATGCAGCTCTTCAGCGAAGGCCAGGTGCTGTTTTGTGTCCGCAACACAGCGTCCGGCACCCTAGTGGACTGGGAGAGCGGCAGCCCCAATCTCAATGAAATTAGGCTGGCAGAAGAACTAGGCAGAAGCACAGGACTCTGCATTACCGGAACAGATGCGATTACAGCCTATATAGATCTAGACATAGAAGGCTCCGGCCTGAACTGGCAAGTGCGGCTGGCCCAGCCCACCCATGCAGCCCTGGCCCTAACCAGCAGGCTTACTGCCATCGGTTATGCCGGCATCGGCTTTGCAGCCCTGGCAGCAGTTGTTGTCACCCTGATTCTGGCCAGTAACATTGCCAGACCCATCAGGGGACTCACTGAACATGCCAAAAGTGCAGCCGAGGGACAGCTGCGCCCCTATGAAACCAAGAGGCGGCGCCGGGACGAAACTGGCGACCTAACGCAGGCCTTTAATGACATGACGGCCAAGTTAACGAGACTTCTAGACAGCGTACGCACCGCGAGCGGCGAACTGGCCTCCTCGAGCCAGCAAATCAGTGCGGGCATGGAAGAGATGGCTGCAGGCACCCAAAACCAGATTAGGGATATTCAAGTCGGTACAGACCGCATGCAGGAAGTCAATTCGGCCATGAGCCAAATTGATAAGCGGGCAGGAGCAGCCCTGCGGCTGTCAGAAAACGCCAACGAAGCAGCGACCAGGGGCCAAGATTTGGTTCAGGCTGCAGTCGGCGGCATGGATTCAATTAAGAGCTCCGTTGATGATCTTAGCGGACAGACAGATGAGATTGGCAAGATCCTGACCTTTATCCAAGAGATCGCTGAACAGACCAACCTCCTGGCCCTGAACGCAGCTATTGAAGCGGCCCGAGCAGGTGAGCAGGGTCGCAGCTTCGCAGTGGTGGCCCAGCAAGTCAGCGAGCTGGCCGCACGCAGTCAAGGGGCCACTGAGGAAATTAACGAAGTGCTGCGGCGTATTAGAGGTGAAACGCTGCGCTCTGTGGCAAGTGTAGAAGACGGTCAAGGTCAGATTAATGCAGTGCAGGAAGCGCTGGAGAAGATCCTGCAGGCAACCCGGGATACTGAGACGTTGATGCAGGAGATCGCAAGGGCGTCCAGGGAGCAGACAGGACGTACCGATCAAGCCGTGGTTCTGTTCGAATCAATCAGCCAGATAACGGAGCAAACCGCAGCAGGTGCAGAAGAAACAGCTGCTTCAGCCCAGAACCTGGCAGAACTGGCCCAGCAACTCCAAGACATCATCACCGGTTTTCAAAGTTAAACGGATCTAGAAGGTCCCCTGCTTTACAGCGAGGGACCTTTTTCTTCTGTTTCTTTAGTTCGCAGTCTCCAGATCGCGGGTGGCAACCAAGTCAACGCCTAGATGCAGGAAATCCTCTACAATCACATCACCCATGGTAATAGGCGCCTGGGTATTCACCTTCGCCACTTCCAACATGCCTTCCTTCAGCTTATCCTTGGGGATCGGCCGGCTGGTTCTCACCGGCAGCACAGGCAAAACGCCTCCCTTGACCCTAACGATGCTGGTCAGGGTACGTTCCGGCGCGGTGTGCTCCTTGGAAGCGTAGACTTCACCCCGCTTGCACTTATTACCGGTCAAGGAGAGGATTTCCCCATCCTTTCCCAGCTCCAGCACTACATCGCAGCTTAATGGACAGACGGTACAGGTAATATGTTTACGCATCTCTTCTCTCCCCTTCCTTAGGAACAACCTGCATCACTAGGGTATCCCCCTCTAGGTTCTGCAATTGTTCCGGCGTCAGCTTGACTTCCAGCATTTCACTGGGGCGCACGCTAACCTTGTTGATTCTGCGCAAACCGCCCACATCCAACACCACATCTGTTTCGGGCCTTTGCACCCGCATGAAAAATTCCACCGGCTCTGAGGCGGACACCTCATGGGGCACCACATAGCGAATGTTCTCTCCGGCCTGAATCTTGATCTTGCGCGGTGCGGAGCCGTTTTGGCCCAGAGCATAACGGCCGGCATAGCTGCCTGCCCGTTCTGACTCGCGGGAGACATTATCCACCAGATCATGGACATGGAGCACATTGCCGCAGGCAAAAATGCCGGGGATGTTGGTCATCATGGCATGATCAACTACAGGTCCTCCCGTGATCGGATCCAGGGTCACCCCGGCCTGCACCGACAGCTCGTTTTCCGGCACAAGGCCTACAGAAAGGAGCAGGGTGTCACATTCAATGATCCGTTCGGTGCCGACGATAGGATTCCAGTTGGCATCCACTTGGGCAATAGTCACAGCTTCCAAGCGTTTAGCGCCGTGAATTTCGATCACTGTCGATTGCAGATAAAGGGGAATATCAAAGTCTTCCAGGCACTGAACCACATTGCGGGTCAATCCGGCCGCGTAAGGCATCACTTCCACCACTGCCTCCACCTTGGCCCCTTCTAGGGTGAAACGGCGGGCCATAATTAAGCCAATATCGCCGGAACCGAGGATCACTGCCCGTTTGCCCGGCATGTACCCGTCAATGTTCACATAGCGCTGGGCGGCCCCTGCTGAGAACACCCCGGCCGGCCTTGTACCTGGAATGCCCAGCGCCCCCCTGGTCCTTTCCCGGCAGCCCATGGCCAAAACCACGGCCTTAGCCTCAATTTCCAGCATGCCCTCCTTGCTGTTTACGGCATAGATCCGGCGCTGGGAAGTTACTTCCAGCACCATGGTCTCCAGGAGAATCTCAATATTTGTCTCCCGAACCAGATTGATAAAGCGCTGGGCGTATTCTGGGCCGGTCAGCTCGTCTTTAAAGCGATGGAGGCCGAAGCCGTGATGGATGCACTGCTGTAAAATTCCGCCCAGTTCAGTATTGCGTTCAATAATAAGGACTTTGCCTGCCCCCGCTTCCTGGGCGGCCAGTGCGGCAGCTAAACCTGCCGGTCCTCCTCCAATTACTGCCACATCAACTTGCAGCTTTTTCATACCTCCAGCACCTCCTGATCATAGAGTTCCTTGGCCTTAGAGGTCACAACCTCACTGCCTGGTCCCGCCTTGGTCACTTCAGTTATAGGCAGTCCCAGCTCCCGACTGAGGATCTGGGCAATCAAAGGCTGGCAGAATCCGCCTTGACAGCGCCCGGCACCGGCCCTGGCCCTGAACTTAATCCCGTCCAAGGTGCGGGCACCCCTGCGAACAGCATCCACGATCTCGCCTTCGGTGATGCTTTCACAGCGGCAGATAATCCGCCCGAAACTAGGATCTCGTCTGATCAGCTCATCCTGTTCAGTCCGGGAGAGCGTATTAAACCGCACCACACCTTCCCGCCGGGGTTGGAAGTTCTCTTTAGGCTCGATGGCTAAGCCCGCCTCGGCAAGGAGCCGGGGCACATCAGCTGCAATGGCTGGAGCAGCGGTGAGGCCCGGTGATTCGATGCCCGACAGGTGCAAAAGACCTGGCACATGCGGGGAGAGCTCCACTATAAAGTCACCCCGGTCGCTGGCTGCCCTTACCCCGGCAAACTGAGCAATGATCTTACGCGGATCCAGGCTGGGCACCAGGCTTCTAGCCCCTTCCAGCACCCGGTCAAATCCATCCTGGCTGGTCCCTAAATCTTCCTTGTCATCGATATTGTCCCCAGTGGGTCCCATCATCAAATTGCCGGCCGCGGTGGGAATTACTAAAATACCCTTGCTGAGCTGGCCAGGTACGGGAAAGATCGTCGACTTGACCACATCTTTAACTGATAAATCGAAGATATACTCTTCGCCCTTGCGGGGACAGATTCTGAAGTAGTCATCGCCGAACATGCGGGCCAGAGTATCGCTAAAGAGTCCGGCTGCGTTAACCACATAGTCGGCGCAGATTATCTCTTCCCTGGTCTCCAGATACTTTTTGCCGCTTCCCTCGTCATACCAGGCCTTTGTCACTTCCGCATCTACCTTGTATTTGGCGCCGTTTTGCACCGCATTTTCCATCAAGGCCGCGGCCAGTTCAAAGGGCATTACCGCCCCCCCTTCCGGCGCATAGAGGGCTCCGGCGATTTCAGGGTTCAAATTGGGTTCCTGCTGGAGAAGCTCCTCTCTGCTTAGAAGCTCTAGCCTAACGCCGCGTTTTTTTCCCCGTTCATAGTAAAGCCTGACGGTTTCCATCTCCTCAGGGGTACGGGCCACCATTAAAATGCCGTTTTGCACAAAGCAAACATCCAGCTCCTCACAAAGCTTGGGATACATCTGGTTCCCTGGGAAACAGTATTTTGCCTTGAGGGTGCCCTCTTCTTCATGGAAACCTCCGTGGACGATGCCGCTGTTGGCCTTGGTCGTGCCCCAGCCCACTTCAGGCTCCTTCTCCAAAAGCAGCACATCGAGCTTATAGCGGCTGAGCTCCCTTGCGACCGCGGTGCCCATAATGCCGCCGCCCACAATCACTACCTGGGCAGAAATCATGTTTTTCTCTCTTCCTTCCATAGCCAAGCCTCCTTGCATTTAAACAAGCAAAAAAGTCCGCCGGAGGGTACCAGAAAGATACCCCGCACGGTCGGACTTCTCTTTTCTAATGTCCTAACGGGATGCAAACTCATTTCTACATCAATTTTAGCACAACCGCACCCTTAATTCAACCGGATGCCTTCATTACTTTCC
>JAAYOM010000106.1 GCA_012520315.1 Bacillota bacterium
ATTTCAAAAGCACCGGTAAACAGTCCTTCCCAGCCAAGGCGTTCAATCTCGGAAAGCATGCCCTTAGTGATGGAACTGCCAAATCCCATTACCGGAACGAGGGCCCCTGCTCCGGCAAATTCCTGAAACGGTTCGTAGATGCCCAGTCCGCTGAGGACTGCCCCCAGACAGACCAGACCAACCAACAAATGTGCATTTGTGCACTTCGTCACATCGATAATGAGCTGACCCAGTGCACAGACTGCTCCGCCCACTAAAAATGCAATAATATACTCTATAAGATCCCCCCCTTTAAGCCTCTAACACTATGGCATGGGCAATGCAGGGTATAGATTCTCCCTGTGCCACAGTGAGCGAACTTAACAGCGCTCCCGTGGCCACGATCAGAACGCGCCGGGCCTTCGCTGATTTGAGCTTGTTTAGGGCGTAACCCAGAGTCATAACGGCAATACAGGCCGCTCCGCTGCCTCCGGCCCCTGTCTTTTGGCCATCGCCGTAGATTTTGCTTCCCCCATCCTGCAAGCGATCCAGGCCTTGAATCCCTTCCTTTTCCAAGAGCAGCCTCAGCATTTTCCGCCCTTGTTTGCCTAGATCTCCAGTGAGCACCATATCGTACGCATCTAAGTTCAGCTCGGTATCCTGAAGATGCTGTTTAATGGTGGCAAAGGCGGCTGGGGCCATGGCGCTGCCCATATCATTGGGATCTTTCAGACCCATGTCCACAACTGCCCCGAAGGTGGCGTGGGTGATGCGGGGACCTTGATCTGCAAAGCCCAACAATGCGGCTCCTGCCCCAGTGACTGTATGGTGGTTGGTGACCTGGTGCTGAATGTTCAGTTCAATGGGATAGCGAAACTGTCTTTCCGCCGTCTGATAATGGCTGGCTGTACCGACCAGAACCTGGCTGGCAAAGTCACCCTGAAGTAAAGCCGCCCCAAGGCCCATGGCCTGGGCGAAGGTGGAACACGCTCCGTACACTCCGAGAAAGGGTGCAGCATAGGTAGTGGCGGCAAAGGTTGAGGAGATAATCTGATTTAAGAGATCGCCTGCGATTAAGAACTGAACATCATCCAGCTTGGTATTGTTCTTGCTCAGCGTCTTTTCAATGGCCATTTCCAAGATCAGCCGCTCCGATTTTTCCGGCGTTTTCTGATTCAACACGTCATCGGGAAGAATTTCATCAAAATCCAGGGCATGGGGCCCTTTCCCCTCCATTGGACCCACAATGGTATACGAACTGAGAATTCTAGGTTCTTTGCTGAACGTCACCGTTTGCGCCCCAAGGCGATTGCTCAAACAAACACCTCCTGTCCGTTGATATACAGGCTTTTCTGTTAGAAAAGTCCAAGAATCAGGGCCTTGATCAAAGCAACGATAAAACCGGACAGAATGCCAAAAACAATGACTGGACCGGCTATAATGAACATCTTGGCAGCCATGCCCAGCAAGAATCCTTCCCGCCGAAACTCCATCGCTGCAGAGGTGACTGTATTGGCAAAGCCCGTAATAGGTATGGCTGCACCGGCTCCTCCTTTTTCAGCGATTTCGTCATAGACGCCAAGACCGGTTAAAACTGTGCCAACTAGGATCATGATCGCGAGTGTCACTGCAGAAGCCTCAGCTTTAGTCCGTTCAATCTTTTCCGCAATGTTGAGGGCCACCTGCCCCACTGTGCAGATTAATCCGCCTACAAAAAACGCCCACAGCATGTTCTTTAAAAGGGGACGGGGCGGGCTGTGCTGCTGCACTAGTTTTTGATAATCTTCCGGCTTCATTTGCATCACTCCTTTGGCTAACCGTTCTTAGTATGCTAAAACAAAGCCAAAGTATGCAAAAAACGGGGCACCCACCTTGGTGGATACCCCGTGAACTGCTTGGCTATAGTGACTACTGAAAAACTCCTCCGGCGGATAAGGCACCGATAATGGCGCCGATTGCACCTAGGACAATGCCTATGGTGGCGAAAGTCTTGGCAGATTTCAGATCTTTATCTGCAGTCATGCGGTATTCTGCAAAGTCTTCTTCAAGGGTCTTGATTTGCCGTTCTAGACGCTGCTCGCGAATGAGGGCAGCATTAATCTGGGCATTAACATCTGTGGACAGTTCTGTTTTAACCGCCTCCAGGCCGGAAGTGTCTTCTTTAAGTACGATAATGTCAGCCCGGGCATCTTCGAGTTCTGCTGCCAGCTGCTGCCTGTTTTGGGTCTCCCGCTGGAGCAAAATGGCCACATTTTGCAGATCCTTTTCCAGCTGCTGGTTAGTCTGCTTTAGGGTCTGTATTTCAGTTAGAAGCTCACTGTCTGTCGCTTGCAGACTGGCAAAGACGGCCCCCTTCTCCCCTGCCCAGTTCTCCAGACCGTTAATGGCCTCTGCCTGGAGCACAAGCTCTTTCTCCAGCTGAATTACGGCGTTGATCAGTTCCGACAGACGCTGATCCGTTTCTTCGCTCATGCCTAACATCTGCTCATCCATGGCCAGCTGCACACTGACAATGCCCGCTTGAACCTGAGCCAGATCATTTTGCATAATCGACATATCATCTCGGATTTCAGAGACCTGCTTCTCCATATCCACCTGGGCACTGACAACTCTGCTCACCCGCTCCTCAGAGATGAGGGCATTATCTTCTACCCTCTTTACTGTTTCGCGGAGGACTTGCTGATCTGCATACCAGGTTGCCAAGTCCTCTTCAAAACGAAGCTGCAGCTCGCTAATTTCCTGCAGATCGCCTGAAGTACCCCTGACACGGGAAACTTCTATGTCTTCCAGCAGACGGTTGATCACATTGGCCAAGGCATAGCGGTCCACAGCCCTGGTGCCCTGGAATGTACCGTCTTCAAACACTGTCAGATACCCTCTGGCAATGGCGTTGTTCACCGCGTGATATGCCCAGTGGTCTGTGGGAACATCAGTAACGTTGGCCGACACTCCTATGGGCAGCAGCATATTCACGGCGAGTATTGCCAGCAGCCCATAGACAATTCTGTTCTTTTTCATTAAGTAAGCCTCCTCACCCGTTTATGGTTGAATGATAATGTCTCTATGTTCGATCACTAGAGATGGCGGCTCTAGGATACCTTGCCTGGTTTGCACCCGTGCCCGATCCACTGAGACTCTGCCCAGACCAGCAGTCTTAGCCCGGAAGTGAATTGTCACCAGCGTGCCGTAGGAGAGTCGAAGTTCGTTTTCGGCCCCCCGATCCCCTCTCAAACCAAGCACCTGTCCGGTGGCGTTTGAGACGGTAGGCATGTGCCAGTCTCCGTCTACAAACAAAGTTCCCCGGGAGATGTCCAGGGTCTGGCCGACTATCTCCAGATGCTCTGGGTCAAAGGACAGATCCAGCTCCGCAGCTATGAAATCATGGATGTTCGTGGCCCAAATTGGCAGTGAGAAGTAATCGCCGGCGTTAACCAAGCCGCCCCCTGCCACCTGAGGTTCTCCAATCCATACCTTGGGTTTCAGTTCCGGCACAATGATAAACATGTTTTCCACTTTCTGCTGGCCCCGCTCATCGATTGTGCGGAGTGAATACGGCAGAGGACCAGAAAACCCATCTTTCGGCCTGAGCAGCCACTTAAAGGTAACCTCCTGGCCAGGTTCAATTGTACCAGGAAAGCGCTTTGCATTCTGTCCCTGCACTAACTCCAGTCCGAGGGGATAAAGAATCTCAAATGTTCCTCCGTAGAACTTCGTACCCCCGTCATTGCGAACTACCGCCTTAGCTTCAAAGGTGGACGGTTCATAACGTTCATCACTGATACCCAAGCCGGGAGGTCCGCTAAAGAGCACCTGCAGCCGGGCGGGACTGAGCACCTGCACATTTCTCCTCACCCTGTTAGGCTCGCTGTTCAGGGCTGTCACTTCAACTTCGTAAGTAAATGTACCCTCTGAAATGCTATGCACACCTACCTGCCATCCTGTCTGCTTAGTTTCTCCGACTTCAAGGCTGTCTAGCTCAACTTTAGCAGGGCTGCCGACTAACTGCAAGCCTGGCGGCAGTTTCAGCTCTGCCACCACATTCCGGGCTTCGCCTTGTCCCTCATTTTGGACATAGGCGATAATGGAGAAGGTCTGGAATCCGTCTGGATCAGTGGTGATCTCTGCAGGCGATGTTACACCTAGCATCAGGTCGCCGGAGGCAATGGTCACACCGCCTAGTCCATAGTAAGACACATAACTTCTTACTTCTCCCGGTGCCAGGGAAACCTGATCCCAGAACAAGGCGATGGCACTGTCGAGCTCCCACTCGCCGAGGCGTTCGAAATCTCGACCTGGAGTAAAGTCAAAGTTCCAGGGATTATCGGCTAAACTGCCCCAGTTTGTAAAGTAAACCCGATCGGGTGTAGTCACCCCGGGACCGGTCAAAGTCCCCTGGGACATGACCTGGGGATTGGCCAAAGAGTCAAAGGCCTGCCAAAATTGGGGCATATCCTGGGCATAGTACACATGATCAGTGGTTATGGCCCGGTCATCAACACGAAACGGGGCGCCGTCATTGCTGCCGAGCATGGTATCTAGCATCAGACGCAAACCGACCATATGGGGTACAGAGTCTACATTCTCCACATGATACTCGATCTGGGCAGTATCCAGCAGACCTGTGGTGCTGCTTCGGGTAATGCTGAGAATCTGCCAAACCTCGACAGGTCCAAGCCTCCAGCTGCTTTCTATTTTGTCATCAACAATGGTGGGAGGTTGAATCATCTCACCGTAGAGAGCGTCAAAGCCTGCTCGCCGATCTGTTTTGCCACCGAAAACCCAATTTTGATTGTCTATGCGAACTGTGGTGTAGGAAGTCCAAGGATCATCACCGCCGTAAATTAGGTGCTTGTTCTGATCAGTCGTTCGATCAGGGTCTCCTCCTGTTGTCCCGACCGAAAAGCGGCCCGTGTCAGCCTGATCGGCATTTACCACAATTCGAATGTACTCGTTATCGATTTGCTCCTTCGGTACTGCAGCCAAAACCGTGGTGACGAAGGAACAAGAAAGCGTCATCATGAGTACTGCGACTAAAGCAACTGCAAACTTCCTTCGCATTCGTGCTCTTCCCCCCTCTATGGTGCATTCAGCCAACTAACCTCTCCGTACTCAAGTCTGGGAACAATTCGATTGCTGTCACCTTCCTTGGCGAAGACAACTGCAACCTCCATCCTGTAATCATAAGGTTGACTCTCAAAGAACCACCTATTTTGAATATGTGATACAGCTTGGAAATCTAAGCGCTCATCCCCTGAACCTCTCTCCAGGGTCACTTCCTGGAGCACCCCTGCGGCTGAGACGTCGATAGCCAAGAACACTATCCCTTCAACCTGGTCATGCTCTGCATTCTTAGGGTACAAAGGCGCGCCGCCGCCATGCAGATCCCGTCCGCTTGCCGGTGGCGGAGGTGCTGGAGGTGCGGTCTCAGCTGTGCCTGTTCCGGACTGGGCAGTACCTGACTCATCACTTGCGCCCTCGGTGCCTGTTCCAGATCCACTCTGGTCAGAAGGTCTTTCCTGGGGTTCAGGCCGGGTCTGCGCCGGTGGTTGAACCGGTTCCCTTGGCTCTGTCTCCACAACAACCTCTGGACCTTCGGGGCTCGTGAGCAGCTCACCCTGTTCTACATTTTCAGGGACCTCAGGCACTTCAGGAACCTCGGGCGCCTCGGGAACTTCGGGTACCTCGGGAACCTCTTCCGCCATCTCTGGCACTTCAGGCTCGACTGGTTCCACTTCGGTTACAGGCTCGGGATCTGGCTCTACTGGGCTGGCCTGTTCAACTTGGGCTTCCGGCACTTGGGCCTCCTCGGGCTCGGCTGTCGCCTGTTCCTGTGGAGGTTCATCTATTTGCGGCCGGGGCTCAGTTACTCTCGGAACCGTTGATTGGGAGAGAGGATCCGTCACCGGAGATTGCCGTGGATTAACAGATGTCTCAACATGCATAACCTGAACAACGCCTCCTCCTGCAAGTCCAGGAGCGTCAACTTCTAAGAGGGAACCCAAATCTGGCAATGCAAAAAAAAGGATGGCGTGGAGTATAATGGAAATTAAAATAAACCGATTTAACGGTGCATCATCACCAAAGGGGTTTTGCACACCTCTCCCTCCTTCCTTTACGTTCCTTGTTCAACCGCTAAGCCTAGGCGATAGCCGCCTACACCGCGTATATGATCCAGCGCCCTGACCACATGCTCATAGCGAACTTCTTTGTCCGCCTTGACAATCACAAAGATGTCAGGGTTAACCTGGAGTCTTGCAGCCAAGTCCTGTTCGAGCTCGGTGCCGGTAACGCTGCGGCCGGAGACATAAAAAGCGCCAGACTTGTCCACAAGCACTTCAAGACTTGTGCTGGTTTGGGCAGTACCGGTGACTGCCCGGGGCAGCTCCACATCCAGGCCCATAGGCTCAGTCTTCAGCGTAGAGAAGACCATGAAAAACACCAGCATAAAAAACATTACGTCAATCAATGGCGTTATATCCGGGCTGTTACGCCTTCTCTTGGAACGTTGAAAATTCATTACATGTCACTCCTTGCATCCAGCACATTAAGGAGCTCATTCGATTTTTTGCTCATATCCGCAATCAAGTTATTGACAACGCCATTGAGATAGCTGGCCAAGATCATGGTAGGCACTGCGATAATCAGGCCGGCCGCTGTCGTAATTAACGCTTCGGCAATACCTATACTCAGGGCAGAAGCCTGGGTTACCCCTTCCATGGCGCCCAGTACATTAAAACTTTGGATAATACCGGTAACAGTCCCTAAAATTCCCAGTAAAGGCGAAGCCGTCACGATTAGATCCAGGGCGCCGAGACGCCTTTCCATCTTATGAATCTCTTCCTGGCCCACCACTGACATATGCTCTTTAATTTCCTCTCGTCCTTGGTCATAATGGGCTATTCCCGTGGCCAGAACTGCAGCAACAGGCCCCCGTGATTTTTTTGCAATCTGCATTGCTTCCAGCACTTTACCCTGACCCAACGACAGTTTAATATCTTCCAAGAGGTCATCGGTATCAACTCTTGCCCGCAGCAAATACCACAACCTTTCAATCCCGATTGCTACGGCAAAAACAGAGCATAGAAGCAATGGAATCATTACTGGACCACCTAGAGCGAAAATTCTGAGCATAAATACCCCTCCGTTTACTTTCTAAAAGAAATGCATTCTTTAATGTTCGACACTGCCTAAGAGAATCCTTGCCCCTCTGCGCAGTTTCCGCTTATAACATTCGTTAAAAACCTCAGCTTATGGGGGAGAAGAAAAAGAACCGCTAAATCGCGGTCCTTTACTCGTATTGACACTTAGACAGCCTGTGGGTGTTTGCCCTCTAGAAACTGGGCCTTTGTAATACCCATCAGGAAAATTTCTTCTCTGATGTTCTGCTCGGTCAGCCTATGCAAGCGTCCCTCTTTCTTGAAACCAGCTTTCTCGTAACAGCGCAGTGCAGCCTTATTGTCGGCTTGCACACGCAAGTACACACGGCTTAGGTTCATGTTGAGAAAGGCTTTGCGTAAAAGGGTGATAACCGCATCGGTTCCATACCCTTGACCTCGCATCTCACCACTAAAGATCTCAATTTTCAGTTCCGCTTCACCACTTCGCCAGGCGATATGATCGAGTTCAATTTCTCCAATATTTTGATCCTCCAGGAGAATTTGATAATGCACCCGGTAGCGATGGGGACTGACTAACTCTAATGTTACCTTGCCCCCCATTAATTGCGACATCTGCCCCAACTCCTCAAGTTCCGAATTAGCTTCGCGACTTCTAATTTTACGGTCGAAGGAGATTCTACTCAACATATTCGGGTAAAAACGGCAATGCCCTGCAGGGAAAAACCGGCAGCGCAAGGGTCACTTCAGCCCATCCCGTGCCTGCGCAAGGTCTTCTAACCAGTTCCAGGGTATTTTATACTTCCCTAGATAAATATGGTCCTTTCCGCCCGGCCCGTGGCAGTCTGAACCTCCGCTAGGCAGAAGGTTCAGCTCTTTTGCCACCTCCAGGAAGTGTTGAGTCTGTTTTTCTGTATGACTGTAGTGAATTACTTCCAGCCCAACCAAGCCGGCGTCAAGAAGCGAAGGCAAAACGTTCAGATCTGTCAGCAAACCTGGATGGGCCAGGACCGGAACACCGCCTGCCCCGCGAATCAACTCCACTGCCTGTTCGGGAGTTAACTTAGGCCGCTTAACGTAAGCTGGGGCCCCTTGTCCTATATAGGCGTCAAAGGCCTCCTGTTTTGTCTGTACAATCCCCTTCTTCACCATAGCCGAGGCAATATGGCTGCGGCTCAGGACATCCCGATGGGAAAACTCCTGTACATCTGCTTCGCTCAAAAAGATGCCTAAACCGTCCAGACGATCCAGGATCTTCTCCACACGGGCGATGCGTTCTTTCCTCAAAGCAGTCAGTTTGTTCTGTAAGGGTTCATAAGCGGGATTGATCCACAGTCCAACAATATGCACTTCTTCCCCATTATGACCTGCCGCACTCAACTCAATTCCAGGTATCACCTGCAGATCCTTCCGCGCAGCCTTCAGGGCAGCTTCAATCCCCGCTGTGGTATCATGATCAGTGACAGCTAGAGCAGCCAGACCGGCCCCTCTTGCCTCGCGCACCAGCTCTTCTGGCGTCCAGGTACCATCGGATTCGGTTGTATGTAAATGTAAGTCAGCAAACAAAATTATCCTCTTTTCTATAACTCGTATCGCAATTGTCGAATAATCCTCGCTTCGATGCGGGAGACCTGCCCCTGGGAAATACCTAGTTCTTTTGCCACTTCACTTTGACTTTTCTCTGCAAAATAACGCAGCAAAATGATGCGCCGCTCATCAGGGGCCAAACTTTCCAGGGCCTGTTTGAGCATAAGATTTTCGTGGTCTCCAGCTATCGCCACAAACTCCTGAAACTCAGGTGCCTCTGATCCGCCCCCGGCGATCCGGGCTTGCAGTGAATACACAGGAGAAACAGCATCGAAAGCAAACACTACATCTTCCGGTTCCACTTCGAGCTCAGCAGCAATCTCCGAAATGGTGGGGTTGCGTCCAAGTACCTGACCTAGCCTGTCTTTGGTCTGCAGGGCTTCGGAGGCAAGTTTCCTTGTGGACCTACCCACCTGCAAAGTCGATGCCTTCCGCAGATGCTGTTTGATCTCCCCCATAATCTTGGGAACCGCGTAGGTGGAAAACCTTACATCATAATCGAGGTCAAAGTCACTGATCGCCTTGAGCAGACCTAAGGCGCCGATCTGTACAAGATCCTCATATTCTAGGCCGCGCTCTAAGAACCTTCTGGCAATACTGTGTACTAACGGAAGGTTCGCTTCTACCAATTGGCTGCGGGCCGCCAGGTCACCTTGCTGGGAACGGGAAATCAAGTGCCGGAACTCTGCCTGTGCCATTGGCATCCCTAACTCTCCACATCTTTGACCCGTTTAATCATGGTGACTTTAGTCCCTTTGTCCACTTCAGAGGCGACCAACACCTGATCCATGTACTCATGCATAAAAGTGAAACCCAGACCCATCCGTTCCTCGGGAATGCTGGTAAACCCAACCTCCTGGGCTTGCTCAATATCGGCAATACCCTGCCCAAAATCTTCAATGATGATGCTTAACTTGGGCCCCTCATAACTGGCTTCAATTTTTACCAGGCCTTCCTGCAGAGCATAGCCATGGATGACCGAGTTAGATACAGCTTCTGAGACGGCCACTTTAATATCTTCAAGTTCATCCAATGTCCAGTCTAACTGGCTGGCAAACAATGCAACCGCCGTACGAGCAAAGGCTACATTTCGGGTATCGCTCGGGATCTCCAGTTTGATCCAGTTTGTAGTTGTCATTAAAGTCGCCTCCTTAAACCCGCTCTAGGACATCTTTGGTTGACTTGGCAAACTCTGATATTTTCTGAAAGCCCGACATCTGCAGGATACGCTTAATCTGGGGATTGGCTTGCACAAAAAAGAGCCTTCCTCCCCGTTCCTGGACTACCCGATAACGGCCGAGAATGACTCCCAAGCCTGAACTATCGATAAAGGAAAGACCTTTTACATCCATGATCAAATCCTTAATAGCAGAGTGGGTTTCAAAGAGTTTAGTCAGCTTGTCTTTAAATTCAGGCGACGTGTGTAAGTCGAGCTCGCCCTGCAAAGTAACTACAAGTGCTTGTCCCACCAGTTCAAAATCATACTGCACAGGCTTCCCTCCCTTTGACGGTATAAAGAGTTTTTCGAGGGCAAAACTCTTTTACCTGCTAATAAAAGGAAATTAAAATACAGCCTGTGCCATCGCCTGCCCAAGGCGCACTATCAAAGCAAAGAGGCTGAGTTTTTCCACAGTCTGGCCCACCGTTAACGGACTCTTGCCTACCGCTTCCTCGCCGTAGAAGGCAGTGATACTGCCAACTGTCTGACCTTCCCTAATGGGCAGATCCAGGTCAGTTTCCAATTCTATCACGGTTGTCAAATCAAGCTCCTTGCCGCGCTCTACTGTAACTAGAAATCGTTCAGGAAGAACCACATCTACAAGCTGGGGCGCGCCTGTTGGGCATTCTAAAGTTCCCACCGCCTCTTTGGCGGCGTAAAGCTCCAGACTCTGATACTTCCGAAAACCGTAATCCAAGAGCGCCCGGGCAGCACTCTCCCGTTCTTCTTCATTCTTATGGCCAAGGGTTACGGCAATCAGGCGAAAGTCATCCCTTTCTGCGGTAGCTGCAATGCAGTATCCAGCCTCTGTTGTAAACCCGGTTTTCATGCCATCCACCCCGTAGTAGCGGCGCAGCAGTTTGTTGCCATTCCAAAGGACCGGGATTTTGGTGGTGTCGGCGCGCATGGTATACTCGTAGGTCGATACATAGTCCATCAGAAGCGGAACTTCCATGGCATGCCTAACCAGTGCAGCAACGTCTTCGACACTCATCAGATTAGAACCTGACTCTTCAGGGAGCCCTGTACTGTTTGTAAACACAGTCTGCTTTAAACCGAGCTCCTGAGAGCGGGCATTCATCAGCTCCACAAAGCTAGTTTCGCTCCCGGCCAAAAATTCAGCCGCCGCCACCGCTGCGTCGTTGGCAGAACCGACTGCAATCGCATAGATCAGCTCACCTAAGGGCAGCTGTTCGCCTGCTTCCAGCCAAATCCGAGAGCCCCGTTTCCTGGCTGCAAAGGGACTGGCGGTAACCAAGTCCTCAAGCGTAACTTCACCGCGATCGACCGCCTCCAGGATCAAAATCAGGGTCATCAGCTTGGAAACACTGGCAACTGGAAGTGCTTCTTCAGCATTGTCTGCCAAAAATACACGTCCACTGTAGGGATCCATTAAATAGTAGGCTTTGCCGCCAATCTCAAGGGCCGCCGCATGCCCAGTTATCACACATAAGCAGAGAAATACCGCAATCAGTACCTTGAACCAAGAGAACAAACGCACCGCTAGAGTCACATTCTTCCCCCCCATTACAATAAATATGGGGGAGGACGATCCATTATAACTCTTTTGCGGTGATTTTCCGGTAAATCGTCGGTGCCAGCAAGGGCTTGCCGTCCGCTATTTCAAACGCTTGTAGCACTTTGGCCGCAGCTGCTTCAAGCTTCTGCCTATCATTGGCATAGAGTGTGGCTAGGGCCTGACCCTTTTGGATATGGTCTCCAACCTCCGTTTGCAGTTCGATGCCTACCGCAAGATCGATGACAGAGTCCTTGTGCTCCCGGCCGGCACCTAGCTCCATGGCTGTGACACCTATTACCAGGGGGTCAACCTTGTGCACATAGCCGGCAGCCGGTGCCAAGACCTCCTTGGCATGCCCCGCCTGCGGAAGCAAGCTGAGATCATCTACAACTTTTGCGTCGCCGCCCTGAGCCTTGATCAGCTCTCTGAACTTGCCCAGGGCCTGCCCTGTCCGGAAGTTTTCCTCTGCCATCCGGCGCGCTTCACTGCGAGAATTCGTGATATCTGCCACTAACAACATCTCAGCAGAAAGTTCCAGACATAGCTCGGTGAGCCGGGCAGGCCCTTCACCCCGCAGAGTAAGAATAGCCTCTTTCACCTCTAAAGCATTGCCAACAGCCCTGCCCAAAGGCTGATTCATATCAGTTACCAAGGCTACTGTTTCCCGCTTGGCAAGCTGGCCGATCTGCACCATGGTCCTGGCCAGTTCCAGGGCTTCTGCTTCAGTTTTCATAAACGCCCCCGCCCCAACCTTCACATCCAGCACGAAGCCGTCTGCTCCAGCTGCAATCTTCTTGCTCATGATGGACGATGCGATCAGGGGAATCGAGTCTACAGTTGCTGTGACATCCCGCAGGGCATAGAGGAGCTTGTCAGCGGGAGCCAGCTGACCGGTCTGACCGACCAGGCTGAGTCCAATCTTGTTGACCTGGGTGATAAACTGTTCAGGACTGAGGTCGACCTTGAAGCCGGGAATGCTTTCCAGCTTATCGACAGTACCGCCTGTATGTCCCAGCCCCCGTCCTGACATTTTGGCCACAGGGACACCAAGACTTGCCACCAGCGGGGTTACAATCAAGGTAGTGGTATCACCGACGCCTCCTGTGGAGTGTTTGTCCACTTTGACACCTTGAATCCCGCTAAGATCCAGAGTGTCCCCTGAACGGGCCATAATTAAAGTCAGCTCCGCTATTTCCTCCGCATCCATGCCCTGGAAATAGACGGCCATAATCCAGGCAGCCATTTGGTAATCCGGAATCTCGCCCCGCACATAACCTGTGATCAAAAACTCCAGTTCGGAGCGGGAAAGACGCTGCCCATCGCGTTTTTTCTGAATTAAGTCTACAGCATGCATCGCTTCACACCTTCTTATGATCTGATTTGCGGCAAGAAACTGATCCCGACTGTATCATACTCAATCCCAAAGAAGTCTGCCGCTGTCTTGGCCACATCTGCAAAGCTGTGCCGAATGCCTAAATCAACTGACTTGACAGCTGAGCCAGCAACTAGCAGGGGCACGTATTCTCTGGTATGATCTGTACCTGGAAAGGTCGGATCACAACCATGATCAGCCAGAATCAGCAACAGGTCATCCTGCTGCAGGCCGGCTAGGATCTCGGGCAGGCGGGCATCGAACTCCTCTAAGCCCCTGGCATAGCCGGCTGGATCATTCCGGTGACCCCAGAGCATGTCAAAATCCACCAAATTGGCGAAGATGAGGCAGGATTCTTGCTTCTCCTGCATCAGTTCCACAACGCGATCCACTCCGGCCATGTTGCCCTTGGTGCTGAAGGATTGGCTAATCCCCTGACCGGCAAAGATATCGGAGATCTTGCCTACCCCATAGACCGAGATACCACCTTCGCTGAGGGCATCCAGTACCGTAGGCTTGAAGGGGGGCAGGCTGTAGTCATGGCGATTGGCAGTGCGCTGAAAAGCACCGACCTCGCCTACAAAAGGCCTAGCAATCACCCTTCCGACCCCATGTTCACCCTGGAGAAGCTCCCGGGCAATCTCACACCAAGCATAGAGCTGGTTTAAGGGCACAACTTCTTCATGGGCAGCGATTTGAAACACGCTGTCTGCAGAGGTATAGACGATGGGAAAACCTGTCCTTATATGTTCCCCGCCCAGCTCTTCAATGATTACTGTACCAGAAGCGGGATAGTTACCCAGAGTCTTGCGGCCGATCTTAGCCTCAAAGGCATCCATAACTTCAGCCGGAAAGCCTTGCGGATAAGTTGGGAACGGCGCCTCCAGAGTAAGCCCTGCAATCTCCCAGTGGCCGGTGGTGGTGTCTTTTCCCTTAGAAACTTCCCCCATCTTACCCCAGGCGCCTGCAGGCTTGGCCACAGGCGGCACCCCCTCAACCGGGATAATATTGCCAAGACCGAGCCTTCCTGCGTTGGGCATGTTCAGACCGCCCACAGCCCGGGCCACATTGCCTAAAGTGTTACTGCCTTCATCACCGTAAAGATGCGCGTCGGGCAGTGAACCTACCCCAACGCTGTCTAGTACAACCAGCACAATTCTTTTCATGCTTCTTCTTCCTTTCTCGCCCGCGGGTGGGCCTTTCCATAGACATCTCGCAAATGCCCCTTATCTAAATGGGTGTAAATCTGCGTAGTAGTTAAATCGGCATGGCCGAGCATTTCCTGAACAGAACGCAAGTCAGCGCCATGCCTTAAAAGATGGGTGGCAAAAGAGTGCCGGAGCATGTGGGGTGAGATATCCTGCTTGATGCCGGCTGCCCTAGCCCACCCCCTAAGGATTTTCCAAAACCCCTGTCTGGTGAGGCGTTCACCTCTGGCATTCACAAAGAGAGCCCGCTGCCGGGGATTGGTCACCAGGCGCCCCCTGGCGTACTGGAGATACTCAGCAGTGGCCTTAAGGGCATGGGTGCCGATGGGAATGATCCGCTCCTTGTCCCCCTTACCTAGACAACGGACAAAACCAAGTTCATCAATGTCGCCCACGTCCAAGCCAACCAGTTCGGACACCCTAAGTCCTGATCCGTATAAAACTTCCAGCATGGCACGATCGCGATAACCTGTCAGCTTGTCCAGCCTTGGAGCCTTAAGCAGGGCCACAACTTCCTCTTCGCTCAGGATTTGCGGCAGGTTGTCTGGGAGTTTAGGCATGGCCGCGTAGGCGCAGGGATTGCTTGTTACCACTTGCTCATCAGCCAAATAGTCAAAAAAGTTTCGCAAAGCAGAGATTTTGCGGGCCCTAGAGCGCGCACCTATCGATTGCCCTTCCAACTCTTTAAGGTATGCGGCAATGTCCTGCGGCTCTACTTCAGTGAGGGAAAGTTCTCGCTTGGCCAAAAACTTCTGGAACTGGCGCAAATCTGTGGAGTAGGCACGGACAGTATTTTCCGCTAAGCCCTTTTCAATGCGCAGAAAGGAGTAGTAGGCATCGAAAATTAGTACATCAGGCATCTAGACCCCCCCCTTCAGATTAGAAATCCACTGCCAAATTGGGCCAAAAGCGGAGTTAGGTAGGTTTCAATTAAAGCTGCCAGCACAAACAGGCAGGCGCTACAGAAGGTCAGGAATGTGGTACTGGCAAACTGGGCGTAAATTCCGTCTTTAGACAGACCAAGCATTGTCCGAAGGGCGGTGGCCGCAAAGGACAATGCACCTCCTGCTCCGATTAAAAGGGCCGGAACGACCAGGAGATTATGGGGCAGAATGCAGGTTGTAGACAGGATCAGCCCCTGCACCATTGTCTCCTGAACGAGAAAACCTACAGTAAATCCCAGGACAAACCCCCTGACAAACACAACAGCCAAGATTAGCGGAGCGCCAATCACAGTTAGGCCTAGGAGGAAGAGCAAGCCCGCTGTCTTGACAACATTTTCTGTCACACTTTGCAGAAAAACTTCACCTCGCGGTGCAGCCTGCCCATAGTTGTCCCCGAAAGAGTTGTATACACCTGCTATATAACTGGCTAGATCATCCTTCTGTACAGGTGAGAGCTTGTGAGTGGCCACAGCACCAAAACCTAAACCGGTGACGAACAATAATATAAGTGCTAAGTAGAGCGGCAAGTGGCGTAGAAAGTACTTAGCCGCAAGTTCAGTAAAGGCCCCTGCTGCAAACATATCCGATCCACCTCTTCAGCTTATGCATTAACTAACACTATGCTTCGCCTAGAGAAAATATGATCCTAGGTGGCCGGTGCTGTTGATGCAGACGGTCTCCCACCAAGACCTCTCCCCTTGTTCAAAGTGGACAAACTCAGAAATGCCTGTGTTGCTTTGATGAATGAGGTGGGCCCTCTCCAGGGGAATGTGAAGGAGTGAAGCAATAAGCAACCGGAGCGCACCGCCGTGTGAGACAACAACAATTGTCTGGCCCCGGGCATCAGCAAGGCGTGCTGCCAGAAAACTGTGAAAGCGCTCCAGAACTTCGCCCGGCAGTTCTCCTCCTGAAACTCGAGTGTTTAAAACATTTCGACTGCGAGCCTCCCATTCATCAGGATGTTCCTTTTTAACCTGTTCACGCGTCTTTCCTTCCCACACCCCAAAGGATATCTCTCGCAAACGTTGATCCACTATGGGCGTGAGCTGGTGACCCTTGGCGATGTGCTCAGAAGTCAACAGAGCTCGCTTTAAATCACTGCTGTAGACAGCATCGATGATGCGGCTTTGCAGAAACTTGCCTACAACTTCCGCCTGCTTTATTCCCTTCGGAGACAAGGGGCTATCTTGTTGACCCTGATAGCGCTTTTCCTTATTCCACAGAGTCTCTCCATGGCGAATCAAGATCACTGTGGTTTTTGACATGCCTTTTACCACCTCCCTATTGGTTTAGTTCACTTTCGTTACTGATCGATCATTTCCTTCCCCGCCTGCTCAATTTGGCAGCAGGCGGGCGCAAAACTGGGCGCAGGCCAGCACCCCGTGGAAGAATAGAGGGTCATCCTGTAATTTACGGCCCATGGTAGAAAACGGGAGCTCGGCAGCAAAAAGCTCCTGAAAGCAGGCATCTGTCTGCTCCCAGACTATTTTATGATTGACCGCCCCAAGCTGTTCGCCAGAGGGAAAAAGAGTCCGGTACCGGTCAGGCAGGGGCAGATGCACCTTGGACTGCACCACTTTTGTCAGCACAGTGCGGGTATGATGGCTTATCCCCCTGTGCCTCGGCCTGGAATCCCCTTCACTTAAGCGGGGGATGGCCACCGCAGTGCCGGCTAGGTGCAGCACCGCATTGAGAAAGATGCCCTGTTCGATGGCGGTTGTTCCCCAAGCTGTTCCGGTCCCTACTACGCCCGGGCCCATCAACACCACTGCCAGATCAGCCTTAGCCGCATGTTTTGCAGCTAGGAGGGCGCTATAGATGTTGACAGCTTCAAAGTCACCGCCGAAGGCATGGCCGAAGGTGATTGTTTTATAGATCAAACCCCTGGTTTTTAGTATCTCGACTACATTACTAAAACCCAGGGGAAGTGCGGCACCGTCGCTCATCAGATAAACAAGGCGCTTTTTTTGACACAATTTATGTATTGTCCAGGCAAAGGGCGCAAGCATACTGTGGAGACTGCCGACCGCAACCGGCAGACCATGGAGGGATTCAGCGTCCTTTAGTGTCTGGTGGTAGGGGCTTTGCTCCTCTTCTACCGACAGTGTGCGCCCCTGCAGAGGTGTATAACGGAGCTTCATGATATGCCCGCTCTGTGCAAGACTACGTTCCCGGCCGTAAACGGCGAGAACGTAGTGCCAGCCTCCTGTACCTAACTGCAGTTCTGTTGCCGTGGTATTGAGCAAAACCTGATCACCGCACCGGCAGGAACCTGTAAGTTCTGGATAGTTGAGAGCTTTAGCCCTGTTTGGGCCCAGCTCAACCACAAGTTCCTGCCGGCCGGGAAAACTCTTTACTGAACTAACAACAGCCCACTTAATCGAACACTCCACACCAACAGCCTCCCCCAAGGATTTGCTATTGGTATGCCCTTCCTTGCTGCAAAGCTTGCATGTTCAATGGGATGAGATGGTGGTGGCGCTCGGAAAGGACCTCTTGCAACGCCTTTTCCACACTTTCGGCCTTGAGCAGATTAGTCGCCTCGAGGAATGTGCCCAGCATCACCATATTAGCCACCCGAGCATTGCCAAGCTCATCGGCAATTTGGTTGGCTGGTACTGCAATGGTTCGAATATCATCACGTTCGGATTTCTTGTCGATCAAAGACGAGTTGTAAATCAGCAGTCCGTCCTTGGCCACCCTGGGCTCAAAGCGATCGAAGGAAGGAACATTCATCACAATGGCTACTGTAGGTGCGGTTACGAGCGGTGAGCCAATTTCTTCCTCTGAAACCACGACCGAACAGTTGCAGGTTCCGCCCCTCTGCTCTGGACCATAGGATGGAAACCAGGAAACAGCCTTATCCTCGATCATCCCAGAGTAGGTAATCATCTGACCAAGTACCAGTACACCCTGACCGCCAAAACCGGCGATAATAATTTCAGCCATTAGTTACCCTCCTTTGCGGTGACATCCCGATATACACCTAGAGGATAATAAGGTACCATGTTCTCTTCCATCCACTGCAAGGCGTTAACAGGTGTCATGCCCCAGTTGACAGAACATGTGGATAAAACTTCTACCATGGCAAAACCCTTTTTCTGCTGCTGAACTTCAAAGGCTTTTTTGATGGCCCTTCCAGCCTGAAGTACATGGCGTGAATCGTGGGTAGACACACGACTTAGGTAGGCCGGCCCCTCCAAAGTAGCCAAAAGCTCGCACATTTTAATCGGATAGCCCATTTCTTCGACAGTTCGGCCCCTAGGCGAAGTAGCCGTTTTCTGGCCCAACAGCGTTGTTGGTGCCATCTGACCACTGGTCATGCCGTAAATGGCATTATTGACAAAAATAACAGTAATGTTTTCTGAACGAGCTGCAGCATGCACTATTTCCGCCATACCGATCGAAGCTAGATCTCCGTCGCCCTGATAGGTAAAAACTATATTTTCAGGACGCACCCTCTTAACTCCAGTAGCCACCGCCGGAGCCCTGCCGTGGGCGGCCTGCTGCATATCACAGTTGAAGTAATCGTAGGCGAAGACGGAACAACCTACACTGGCAATGCCAATGGCCTGTTCTCGAATGCCCAGGCTGTCTATGGCTTCGGCAACCAGGCGGTGGATTATTCCATGGGTACAACCTGGACAGTAATGCATTGCTACATCAGTCAAAGCTTCGGGTTTTTGAAAGACTGTTTGCACTAGTTGACCCTCCCTTCTAGGATCTCACGGGTTTTCGCTAACACATCTTCAGGAGTGGGAACCATGCCGCCCAAGCGATTGCTCAGGTAAACCGGGCTGATACCATTTACAGCCAGACGAACGTCTTCGATCATTTGACCCGCGCTCATTTCCACAGCTATAAACTGCCTTTCAGGCTTCGCCAGTTCGCAGAGACGTTCCTCGGGGAAAGGCCAGAGGGTGATCGGTCTAAACAGGCCGACTTTCAGCCCTTCCTTTCGAGCCATCTCCATTGCGGAGCGGGCTACCCTGCCGGAGGTTCCATAGCCAACCAAAATCACATCGGCATCTTCAGTGCCCACTTCCTGCCAGCGAACTTCTTCCTCTTTAATTTTTTCATACTTGGCCAGAAGTGCCTGCATGTTCTTTTCTGCCTTGTCAGCGATAATATCCAAGGTGTTTACAACGTTGGGCTTGCGGTTCACAGCACCAGTTGTTGCCCATGGCTTGTCAAACTGCTTTGGCTCTCCATTTTCAGCAAACTCCACCGGCTCCATCATTTGCCCAAGGATGCCGTCGCTGAGAACCATCACAGGGTTGCGCCACTTGTCAGCAAGATCAAAGGCGAGGGTGGTGAGATCCGCCATTTCCTGCACATTGCCTGGGGCGAGAACGATCAGGCGATAGTCGCCGTGTCCGCCGCCTTTCACAGCCTGGAAATAGTCGCCCTGGGCCGGCTGGATACCGCCCAATCCCGGGCCGTTGCGAACTACGTTCACAATGACGCAGGGCAGCTGACCAGCGGCGATGTAGGAAATCCCCTCTTGCTTTAAGCTGATGCCTGGGCTAGAAGACGAAGTCATCACACGCACACCGGCTCCAGCAGCTCCGTAAACCATGTTGATAGCGGCTACTTCACTTTCTGCCTGTAAATAGACTCCGCCGCGCAGGGGAAGGTGTTCTGCCATATAGGCGGGAATTTCGTTTTGAGGTGTAATAGGATAACCGTAAAAAGCCTTCAGCCCCGCCCGAATGGCAGCTTCGGATAGGGCTTCATTCCCTTTCATTAAAGTCCTTGCCATACGATCACTTCCTTTCGGGGCTTCTTCTCTTTATAGTTAATACAACATCAGGACACATGACAGCGCAAAGGGTACATCCTGTACACTTCTCTGGAGCAACCGCCTCAACAGAATGATAACCTTTCGAGTTAATCGCCTTGCCAATCCCCAAGACACCATGGGGGCAGGCGGCTACACACAAACTGCACTCTTTACAAAGTTCACTGTTGACAATTACCTCACCTCTCGGCATCAGTTCACCTCCCCTCTCCCGTGTGAACGGGACATCCCGTTAATACTCCTTGGCTTGTTCATCGCCGCGCAGCACCGCTAAAGCTCCAAAGGCGAGGGCTTCCAACTCATTTTCGCCGGGCATTACTGTCACCGGCGCAATAAACTCTACCCTCTCCCTGACACGTTTGACAAGTTCTGTGGAGTAGGCCAGACCGCCTGTTAAGACTATCTGATCAACTATACCGCAAAAGACTGTACTAATCCTGCCAATTTCCTTAGCAATTTGATAACACATTGCCTCATAATAAAAGGCAGCCTTTTCATCACCGTATTGCATGCGGGCCACAATTTCACGGCTGTCATTGCTGCCTAGATGGGCCACTAGACCTGAACGCCCCACAAACTCCCTCATCAGCTGAGATTTGGTGCAGCTGCGGTCAAAAACATAGTGCACTAGAGCATCTGTAGGCACAGAGCCCACCCGCTCTGGCGAAAATGGGCCTTCCCCGGACAAGGCCTGGTTAACATCGACAATTCTGCCTTTTTGGTGTGCCCCCACTGAGATGCCTCCGCCTAAGTGGGCAACGATTAAGTTTAATTCATGATAGGGTTTTCCGAGCTTGTCCGCGACCTTCTTCGCATTAGCTCTTTGGTTTAGGGCATGAAAGATGCTGATTCTCTCAATTTTGGGATTGCCGCTGATGCGGGCTACCGGCGCAAGTTCATCCACTACTACCGGATCGACAATAAATGAAGGAATTCCAAGGCGGGAGCTTAGGCCGTAAGCGATCAGTGCACCCAAGTTCGAGGCATGCTTGCCATAGCTTCCGGCGGCCATTTCCCTAACCATGGCTTGGTTGATCCTGTAGGTTCCGCCCGGAATGGGAGCCAGAAGGCCTCCCCTGCCCACAATGGCAGTCAGCGAATCCAGTGGTATCTCTTCCTGCTTTAGCCACTCTTCTGTAACCTGCTCCCGGTATTCCTGCTGATCCACAATTTCAGCAAAGCGAGCTAGTTCATCGCTGGAATGATGGAGACTGGTTGCATGAGTCTGTATCTCATTTTTGAAAACCGCCAGTTTTGTACTGGTAGAGCCAGGATTAATAACTAAGATAACCTGATCCATAATGCTTCCCTCCCTACTCGTCCCCAAGTGACCTTAGGGCAAGTGCAATGGCATTAAGCTTACTTTCGGCACTGTCAGCCCGGGAGGTTAAGACAATGGGACATTTAGCCCCGTATATCACTCCAGCTATGGAAAGTCCGCCAACAAAGGACAGCGCTTTGTAAAGAAGGTTGCCTGCTGTAAGTTCCTGAACCATGAAGATGTCGGCGTTGCCTGCAACTTCGCTCTCGATCCCCTTTTGCTTCGCGGCCTCTTTAGAATAGGCGTTATCAAAGGCCAGCGGTCCGTCTACGAGAGCTTTTCTGCTGAACTGACCCCTTCTGCCCATCACGGCCAGGCAGGCGGCATCAATTGTATCCTGCATTTGCGGATTCACAGTTTCCACCGACGCCAGAACCGCCGCTTTCGGGTTTGTAAGACCAATTGACCAGGCAAACTGAATCGCGTTATCTAAAATTGCCACTTTCTGGGCCAGATCCGGCTTCACGTTCATTGCAGCATCTGTCAAGAGCGCCAGGCGACCTGCCGGCAATTCTACTGCTGCAATATGACTGAGCAGAGCCTGGGCCCTGATGCCAAATTCTTTATGCAACACAGCCCTTAAGATGGTGCCTGTGCTGAGCTGTCCTTTCATCAGCAAATCGCTCTTGCCTTCACGAATAAAACGCACAGCCTCGGCCGCGCCCTCTTCGGGCGAGGAGGCATAGTGGATAGAAAATCCCTCTAGATTCACACCTGCTTCTCCAGCAGCCGCTTCAATTTGGTCGGCGGGACCGGTCACCAGCACTTCTCTCACCAAGTTGTGATCGATAGCCTCACGGCAGGCCTTCAGCACCCCGCCGTCTACTCCCCAGGCAACAGCAAGACTGCGCTTAGAATTACTGACAACGTCCTTCCTTAGACTGGCAAATCCCATAGACAATACACCCTTTCCTTGACTATTGGGTTGAGTCTTGCCCTAGAATGCTATGAGCGTCCGCGAGCAGCGCAGGCAGCCCTTGATTTCCAGGGTAGACTGACACAGGGGCGATAAACCCAATACGTTGGCGCAGAGCTTCAACGAAAGGCTCATGCCTCACTAATTCCCCGCCCAGTAAAATGGAGCTGACTCTGCCGCACAAGACGGCAGCTAATGCACCGATTTCTTTGCTGATTTGGTAGATCAGGGCTTCTCTAATCGCATCAGCCACTTCCCCTGACAAGTTCCACAGATCATCCAGATTGTCGAGGCCTAAATAGCCAAACAAACCGCCCTGCTCATGCAAGACTTCCAGAACCTCTTCCCTCCCGCCCGCTTCCATGCACAGGTCGAGTATACTGTCAAAGGGCAGTGCGCCGCTTTGCCGCAAGGCAAAGGGCCCTTCATCAAAGCTGGTCAGGGCATCCACTACAGTTGTACCTTGCAGGGCTCCTAGCTGATGTACCTGATCGAGGTGGGCGACAATAAACTGCTCGCCCGAGGGATCGAGTCCTTTGGCCTGGGCTTCCTGGCGAACCATGAACTTAAATATGAATGCATCAGTCGAACACTTCCGACTTAGAGCCGGCGTACCTGTGACAAAAGCTAACGGAGAGCATTCATCAGGATTAGACGGTTCACTAATGCAAACCTTTACATCAAGAACCTGGCCTAAGGAGGCGGCCAGCTCGGCCGAGGCTGTGCTCGCGGCTATGAGCTGAAGGTCTTGGCAAGCGATCTGAGGGCTCTTCAGCCAAGACAGAAGTTCCTGCTCGGTGGATTCGCGGCCTGAGGAAAGTGAAAAAGCGGCGGTTTCATACCGGTTGGGATCCCAGAGGGCTGCTTGAAGGATCTGAGCGTGAGGGTAAAGGGCGAGGATTGCCATGCACATACTCCTCTCTTTGTAAAAAAATGAAAAAGCAGGTTGTAATTTCTACCTGCTTCTTACTTCAATATTAATTTATTTCGCTACTACGCTTCGGATTCCTTCTCTTTTGGCAACGCTTCTTTGCGTGAAAGATTTATTCTTCCTTGACGGTCAATCTCGATAACTTTGACCATTACTTCATCTCCGACATCTACCACATCTTCGACTTTGTTCACCCGCCGGTGCTCTAATTGTGAAATATGAACCAAACCTTCCTTTCCAGGGAGGATTTCAACAAAAGCGCCGAAGTTCATGATCCGTTTAACTGTGCCAAGGTAAGTTTCGCCAACCTCAACATCCTTCACATAGCGCTCCACCATGTTCTGGGCTTTCAGTCCGCCTTCGCCGTCAGTAGAAGCGATGTAAACCCGGCCATCATCTTCGATATCAATTGATACTCCGGTCTTGGCAATAATATCACGGATGATCTTGCCGCCAGGCCCAATTACATCGCGAATCTTGTCCACAGGAATTTCCATGGTGATGATGCGCGGAGCATAGAGGGATAAATCATTCCTGGGCTCGGCAATGGCTGCTGCCATCTTATCCAGGATAAACAGGCGTCCCTGACGGGCCTGCTCTAGAGCTTGGGTCATGATCTCCTTGCTCACACCGCCAATTTTAATGTCCATTTGCAAGGCAGTGATGCCTTCCCTGGTACCTGCTACCTTAAAGTCCATATCTCCCAGGGCATCCTCGATGCCTTGAATATCGGTCAGGATGGTGAAATCTTCATCCAGCATCATTAAACCCATGGCAATACCTGCTACGGGCCTTTTAATTGGAACTCCGGCATCCATCAGCGACAAGGTGCTCCCGCAAATACTGGCCATGGAGGATGAACCGTTCGATTCAAGAACCTCCGAAACCAGCCGCAGAGTATAGGGAAACTCTTCTTCGCTGGGAATAACCGGAAGCAAAGCACGCTCTGCCAACGCTCCGTGCCCGATTTCACGCCGGCCCGGTCCCCGTACAGGACGTGTCTCCCCAACGCTGAAGGGCGGGAAATTGTAATGATGGATGTAGCGTTTGCTCTCATCGTCAGTCAGGTTGTCAAGCAACTGCTCATCTGACTTAAGCCCCAGGGTTAGTGCCGTTAGTACCTGGGTTTGTCCCCGGGTGAACAAGCCTGTGCCATGCACACGGGGCAGTACGCCCACTTTACAGGTAATGGGCCTAATCTCATCTGGCTTTCTGCCATCAGGTCTCAGCTTGTCTTTAGTGATCGAACGGCGCACTTCTTCTTTGACGATGTGGTCAAACACAGTGTCCAAAGTCTTGCTATGTTCCTCATGCAGCTCCTCACCCTGGGCTTGAAGATAGTCCTCGTGCAGCTTGGCCTGGAGTTCATCAACTAGGTTCTGCCTAGCTAGCTTATCGGTGGTAAGTAAGGCTTTCGCCAGATCGGCGGTGAAATTGTCACGAACCCACTTTTCAACTTCGGGATCAGGCTGGGCAATTACAACCTCGTGCTTGTCTTTGCCAATTGCAGCGCGAATCTTCTCTTGCAAGGCGCAAAGTTCTTTGACGATTGTGTGTCCAAAATCAATGGCATCTAGGACAACTTCTTCAGATACTTCTTTGGCGGCAGCTTCCACCATCATCACTGCATCACTTGTACCGGCTACGGTAATATCCAGCAGCGAGCGGGTTTGTTCTTCGAGCGTGGGGTTAATTACAAACTCTCCATCCACCATGCCGACATTGACTCCCCCAACTGGCCCTGCAAAGGGTATATCAGAGATGTGCAGCGCTGCACTGGCGCCAATTAAACCTGCAATGGTCGGGGAATTGCTTTTATCAACTGACAAAATCGATAGCACAATTTGAACATCGTTGCGAAAGCCGTCTGGAAACAATGGGCGCAAGGTGCGGTCGATCATGCGTGCAGAAAGGATGGCGTCTTCACTCGGCCTTCCTTCCCTGCGACCCCAGCCGCCAGGGATCTTGCCCGCTGCGTACATGCGCTCTTCATAGTCTACCAGAAGCGGAAAGAAATCAATGCCTTCTCGAGGCTTGCTGCTCATGGTGGCAGTGGCTAAGACAACTGTCTCTCCGTATCTGACCAGAACAGAGCCGTTGGCTTGCTTAGCCAATTCACCAAACTCCAGAACTATGGGGCGACCCCCTAGTTCCAAACGAAACTCGGTTAACATATTCTAACCTCCATTTATAATGTTATTAAGCTGGACTCGGTTCAACATACCAGAATCCAGCAATCCGCGGCACAGAACACCATCCATAGTATAGCCTGTTTTGCCCTTCGTCATCTAAGCATAGGTTAAAAAAGAGCGGTGTTACCCGCTCCTTTCCTTATCGACGCAAACCTAGGTCGGCAACTAGACTCCGGTAACGTTCAATGTCTTTCTTCATCAGATAATTCAAAAGACCCCGTCTTTGCCCGATCATCTTATAAAGACCTCGCCTAGAGTGATGGTCGTTCTTGTGTACTTTTAGATGTTCAGTAAGTTCCTGAATTCTCTTGGTAAGGAGAGCGACCTGAACCTCTGGGGATCCTGTGTCACCTTCGTGCCGACTATACTTTTCGATAATTTGTGCTTTTGATTCTTGAGAAATCAAAAAAGTCACCTCCATAAAATGTAGATATGCCGCTTCCCAAGAAAAGCGCCGGAGATACGCATTTCCTAGAAAAGGGCCTTATGCCTCAGCGCAGTTGCTGAAACACAATGCTATTTTAGCACAACTTTTGAATCTTGTAAATGAAATCCAACCAACAATTGGCGTGATTGCGAGACGTCAGATTCAGTGAGCTGGTATGGACCCTTATCCCTCAGCTTGGCAAGGAGCTGGATCTTGACAGGCTCTGTTGTGATTTCTTCCATAGTCTCCAGGAATACACACTCAAAACCATGGTGACCCTTGGGCCAGGCTGCAGCAGGTGCTCCTTTACCATCAGGCAGGACACACCAGATCAAATACACTCCCTCAGCGGGAAGAACAAGAGCTGGATCGACTCTAAGGGTCAGCTGGGAGAGTTTTTGGCACTCCAAGCTCACCTGATAAGTTGGGAAATAGCCAAGATAATCAGCGGCCTCGGATAGGCTGCCTGCCTGCAAGAGCTCACGCACAGCAGTACTGCTAATGGCCTTTCCATTCCTTCCCTCGACGGGCTGAACCACTGTCACACCAAAGCCAAGCAGATCTCCCTGTTCCTGCAGGTACTGGACGTCGCCTGCACGTCCCTTGCCAAAGCGGTAGTCGAAACCGCAGATGACTTCCTTGGCAAGGAGCTCCTGCACTAATATTTTCTCGACAAAGTGCCGAGCCTCCATCTCTGTCAGATCGGGTCCAAAGTTTAACCAGGCGATTTCGTCAATGCCAAAGGAGCTGAAAAGCTCCACTCTGCGCTCAAATGTACTCACTAATGACAAAGTGCCGCGGAAGTACTGTACCGGCGGTATATCAAATGTAAAGACGGAGCTGGTGCCTCCACGGGGCTTGCGGGCAATAGTTTCCTCCAGCAGTTTTTGGTGCCCGCGGTGAACTCCGTCAAAGGTGCCAAGTGCAACGCTGCGAGCGGGAGAATCCTGACGATTAATCCAATTTAACTGCACGATACATCCCACCCATCACACCAGAACTCGAAAAGGCTGGATAATCAGCTGGTCAGCCTTTTTTATCTCCGCGAGGGCCAAGACATCACCCTCGATATTTAAAAGCACTACTTCGTCTCCTGCCGTTAACGCCTCAGGGACATCGAGGAGATGCCCGGGCAAAATGAAGTTGCCGTGCTTGATTCTTTCCTCTACCAAAGGATGGACTTTCGCCTTACTCCAGTCTTTCAAGGCATGCACCATGGGAAGGATAAAATCAAAATCAGCCTGTGCGGCCCGGGAGGCTATTTCCTCCACGGTACAGGCCTCAGCTATTTGGAAAGGGCCACTGGCGATCCTGGTCAGATGGGACATATGGGCGCCTGCCTCAAGTTTCTCACCCAGATCATGGCAGAGGGTACGAATGTAGGTACCCTTTGAGCAGGTGACGCGCAGCAGAACTCGCGTGCCAAATCCAATCTGATCCTCTTCTTCGCTCCAGATGGCCATAATATTGATGGAATAAATGCTGACTTCTCGGGGCTTACGCTCAACAGAAATACCTTGCCTGTCCAACTCATAGAGCTTTTTCCCCCCTACCTTGACAGCAGATGCCATGGGGGGAGTCTGCAGGATCGTACCCTGGAAGGAAGCCAGTGCTTCTGCGAGCTCCCGTGGGGAAATGGAGAAATCGGTGTTCATATCGCACGTGGCACCGCTGGCATCCTGAGTTGCTGTGGATATGCCGAGGGTCAGCTCTACTACATAAGTCTTATTCTCCTCCATGAGATACTTGGAAAGTTTCGTGGCACTGCCGACCAGAATAGGCAGCACTCCAGCCGCACCTGGATCCAGGGTGCCTGCATGGCCGACCTTCTTGGTCTGCAGCTGTTTGCGTATAAAGCTCACTACTTGATGGGAGCTCATGCCTGGAGGTTTTAGAACATTAATTATGCCATTCATGCAATTCACCTGTCACTAGAAAGTGCTCTGCAATCTGTACAACCTTACTGGACACAGTGTGCAAATCGCCAAGAACAGTTGCCCCTGAGGCCAGCTTGTGTCCGCCGCCTCCGATGTGGCGCGCCAAACTGCCTACATCGGCATGGTTTGCCCGCAGGCCTATCCTAATCTCACCGGGACTGACTTCTCTAAAGACCATTGCGATTTCAGCCGTGTCCAGCATCCGGGCAAAACTGACCAAGTGATCGCTGTTTTTTGGATCGACCCCGAATTCACTGAACTGATCAAAACTTACCGTCATCCAGACCAGTTTGCCGTCCTGCGCCGTTTGAAGCCGGGACAGTGCAGCACCCAAGAGCCGCAGAAAACCTAAAGGCTGGCTGGAAAAGATCTCCCTGGCTATCGCTGCGGGATCAATGCCGAAGTTCAGAAGTTCACCGGCCATGAAAAGGACCTCACTGGTGGTGTTGGCATGGCGAAAACCGCCGGTGTCCCCTACAATGCCGCCATAAATGGCGGTGGCAATTTTCTGGTCAAAGGAGACCTCCAGTTCATGCAAGATGCGGTAGATAATCGTACAGGCAGCCGCCTCACTGGGCTCTACATAGACAATATCGCCGATTCCCCGGCCCCGCTGGTGATGATCAATGTTTACAAGTCGTTTGGCGCTCTTAACGCCTTCTTTGATGCTGCCTGTGCGCTCAGGTTCACAGTCAACGACTATAACGCAGCTGTCGCCTGCTGTGAACCCGGCTGGAATGTGTTCTATTAGCTCCAAACCTGGCCAGCTGAGATCCTGAGGTACAGGGTCGCCGCTTACAACCCTGCACTCTTTTCCAAGCTGGGTCAGGCCGAAGTACAAGCCAAGCATGGCACCAAGGCAATCTGGATCAGGACTCTCATGCCCTACAATGATAAAGTCGTCTTCGTCTTTGAGATACTGGACAACTTCCTGGAGACTATTCATGACCACCATCATCACCCCTTGACGATTGCAGCGTCCTGAGCAGAGCATCCATTTTTGCACCCTGCTCAAGGGAGGGGTCAAATTCAAAAATGATCTCGGGTGTATGCCTAATCTTCAGACGCCTGGACAGTTCGGTGCGGATAAAGCCTCTTGCCCTATTCAAACCTTCGAGGGTTCGTTCTCTTTCCTCATCGCTGCCGAGCTGGCTGTAGTAAATTTTCGCCCAGGACAGATCCCGGGAGACGTTTACGTCAGTAATGCTGATCATACCCAGGCGCGGATCTTTTACTTCCCTTGCAATAATGCTGCTTACCTCACGCTTTATATCTTCGGCAATTCGTTCAAGTCGATCTGCCATAACTATCACCTTCCTACAGGCTCCGTTCCACCTTTACCATAACGAAGGCTTCGAGGATGTCCCCCTCTTTAATGTCATTGAACTTCTCTACGCCAATACCGCACTCGTAGCCATGGGCTACTTCTCTGACGTCGTCTTTGAAACGTTTCAGTGAAGATATCTTGCCCTCATGGATGATGACATTATCCCGCAAGACGCGAACTTCGGCAGAACGGGCGATCTTGCCGTCCAGCACGTAGCTGCCGGCGATAACTCCGCCAGGAATCTTAAAGGTTTGACGGACTTCGGCTCGGCCTTGCACTTCTTCTTTAAACTCGGGATCGAGTAAGCCGGCCATAGCTGCTTTCACATCATCTAACAAGTTATAGATGATGCGGTAGATGCGAATGTCCACCCCGTCACGCTCAGCGGCTTTGCGGGCGTTAGGTTCAGGCCGCACATTAAATCCGATAATTACTGCATTAGATGCAGTTGCCAGCAGCACGTCGGATTCAGAAATAGCACCCACCCCTTGGTGAATTACCTTAACCCGAACTTCGTCAGTGGACAGTTTTTCCAGCGAAGAGCGGACTGCTTCCGCGGACCCTTGCACGTCTGCTTTGATTACCAGATTGAGTTCCTTCACATCGCCTTCCTGAATGCGCTGGAACAGATCGTCCAGGGTAACCCGGCTCGAACGGCTGAGATCTTTGTCACGCTGCTTTTCCTGCTGAATGGCTGCGACCTGACGGGCGGTTTGTTCATCTTTCACTACTACGAAGAGGTCACCGGCTGCAGGCACATCGTTAATCCCCAAAACCTCTACTGGGGTTGAGGGTCCAGCTTCCTTAATTGTTGCACCTTGATCGTTGATCAGCGCCCTGACTTTGCCGCACACATTGCCAACAGCAAAGGCATCGCCAACGCGCAGCGTACCTGTGGAAATCAGCACAGTGGCCACCGGACCGCGTCCCCGGTCAAGCTTAGCATCAATTACTGTGCCTCGGGCAGGACAATTGGGGTTAGCCTTGAGATCTTCCATCTCGGCTACCAGCAAAATCATCTCCAAAAGCTCATCAATGCCCTCATTATGCAAAGCGGAAACATTGACAGCGATTGTATCGCCGCCCCACTCCTCAACCACAAGACCGTGTTCTGTCAGTTCCTGCTTAACCCGATCGGGGTTGGCAGCCTGCAGATCCGTCTTATTGATGGCCACAATGATGGGTACATTAGCGGCCTTAGCATGGTTCAACGCCTCTACCGTCTGGGGCATAACGCCGTCATTGGCTGCCACAACCAGGATCGCAACGTCAGTAGCCCTAGCTCCTCTGGCCCGAATCGCGGTAAAGGCCTCATGGCCAGGTGTGTCTAAAAATGTGATGGGCCTGCCATTGTAGTCAATCTGGTACGCACCAATGTGCTGGGTAATTCCGCCCGCTTCTGTGGCGGTAACTTTGCTCTCCCTGATTGCGTCAAGAAGGGTGGTCTTGCCATGGTCAACGTGACCCATAATCGTTACAACCGGAGGTCTCGGTTCTTGCAGTTGGGGATCTTCGCACACCTCGGAAAAAATCTCTTCTGCCAAGTCCATCTCTGGAGCGGTTGCAGCCCCAAACTCGCCGGCAACAATTGTGGCGATGTCAAAGTCAACTGATTGGGTTAAGGATGCCATGACACCAATCTTGATCAGTTCTTTGATCACTTCTGTACCTGACACACCGAGTTTTTCTGCCAGTTCCTGCACAGAGACCTGTTCGCCCAGGGTAATTGTTTTCTCTTCCTTCGCCTTGGCGGCAGGCCTTTCTGGCCTAGGGCCTGCACCCTTATTGCGCTTTTTGGGCGGCGCATCTTTCTCTTTCCGTTCCTCCCGAGGGTGCTTCTTGATCTTTCTCACCTTGGGAACATCATCAGGCTCAGGAACTGCCTGGTCGGCTTCTTCATCGTCCGACTGATAGTGCTCCCTGAGCATATTGGCAATATCTGGTTCTATAGTGCTCATATGATTGGACACTTCTGCGCCCAAATCATTTAAGAACTCTACTACAACTTTGCTCTCTAAACCGAGCTCTTTCGCCAACTCGTAGATTCTTATTTTTTTCATCAGCATCACTCCTAATTTTTCTCCTGCACTGACCCCTTAACCTGTTCCCGAATCACGTTGGCAAAATTCCGATCTGTAACTCCTAAGACCGCCCTAGGCGATTGGCCGATTGCTTGACCGAAATGATCCTTTTCACCGTATACTAGAAAACTAACATTGTGATTTTGAGCCAGTGAGCTAAACTTGCGGTACGTATTGGCAGAGGCATCTTCCGCGATCAGGAGCAGCAAAACTTGTCCTCTCCTGACTCCGCTTTCTGCAGCACCTTCCCCCGAGACAATTTTTCCGGCACGCCTGGCTAAACCTAGATAATTATAGACTTTGCTCATCTAAAACCCTCTTCAAATCTGCGAAAACCTCTGGGCCGATCTTAACATTCAAAGCCCGTTCCAGCTGTCGGCCCTTACGGGCTTTCTCCAGGCAATCCTCAGTCGCGCAGATATACACTCCGCGCCCGGAACGCTTTCCGGTCAAGTCTAACTCCACTTTACCATCGGGTTCCCGGACTACGCGTACCAGTTCCCGTTTGGGCCTGGATTCGCGACATCCCACGCAAGTACGCATGGGGACATGCTTTTTGCGCATTGCCTATCACCTATTTCTCATCATCAAAGTTGAAATTTATAGAATCCAACTGGGACAAATCTGTGATAACTTTCTCTTTCTTCTTTTTTGACTTCCCGGTCTCCTGCTTTTCTTTGGAAGCAGTCCCGTCAGAGTCAATCTCTACTTTTCCAAAACGCTCCTGCCAACTCTTGCGCTTAATCACATTAGTCAGACTCGCCAAGTCAGCTTCACTAATATCCTGCACAACCGGCTGAGGTGCATCCTTAGCTTCCTTGTCTGCAGTCTCGGCCTCTGGCTGCACGGCTTCTGCAGCCTCCACTTCCCCGTCCTGAGTTTCGACTTCGTCATTGATGACTTCTTCTTCCCGCTCCATATCCAAATCCGGTTCTTCTCCGATTTCTTCCGCTTTGGGCAGAAGCTCCGCAAGGTCAGCCGCTTGCTCCTCACTCTTGATATCTATGCGCCAGCCCGTAAGACGTGCTGCAAGCCTGGCATTTTGACCTTCCTTGCCTATAGCAAGTGACAGTTGATCGTCAGGAACCACAGTATGGGCCACTTTCTCTTCTTCATCAATGATAGCGTATAAAACCTTGGCAGGGCTGAGTGCATTCTTGATAAACTCCTCTAGATCACTCCGCCACTCGACAATATCAATCCGTTCGTTGCCAAGTTCAGCCACGACCGCCTGCACCCTTGAGCCGCGGGCCCCTACGCAGGCACCAACTGGGTCAATATTTGGATCTCGGCTGTATACCGCGATCTTAGATCGGTTGCCTGCCTCCCGGGCCACCGCTTTGATCTCAACTTCCCCGCTTTGAATCTCGGGAACTTCAAACTCGAACAAAGCCCTCAACAAACCTGGATGGGTGCGGGACAAAAATACCTGAGGCCCCTTGCTGCTTTGGCGTACCTCGTTAATATAAAAGCGCATCTTTTTGTGATGCTCGTAGCGTTCGCCAGGAATCTGTTCACTGAGGGGCAAAACGGCCTCTACATCACCTAAGTCCACAAGTACCTGCCTTTGGTCGGCCCGCTGCACATTGCCTATCACCACATCTCCTTCGCGATTGGAATAGACGTCGTAAACAATCGAACGCTCGGCCTCCCTGATTTTTTGAATCACCACTTGCTTCGCGGTCTGGGCGGCAATTCTGCCAAAATCAGCGGGGGTAACTTCTTCTTCTACAATGTCATCCAAGCTGTAGTTAGCGTCCAAGGCCTGCGCTTCTGCCAGGGAGATCTCGGTAGCTTCATCTTCTACTTCCTCAACTACGACGCGCCTTGAATAGACATGGATTTCTCCTGTCTTGTCATTTAGCTCCACACGGGCACTTTCAGATGAGTTTGCACCGTAGTTCTTCTTGTAAGCAGAGACAATGGCCGTTTCTATTGCCTCCAAAAGGATTTCTTTGGAGATGCCTCTCTCCCTTTCCAGTTCTGTTAGCGCACCAATAAGTTCCAGATTCATCAGTCTTTGCCTCCCATTTTAGAGCTCCATGGCCAAATTCGCTTTGGCAATCAGCTCTAGGGGAATTTCTATGGTCTCCCCTTCCCATTTTAGTAACACGTTCTGATCCTGTAAGCCTTCCAACATTCCTGTAAAGCGCTTGCGTCCATGGATGCCGCGATAGGTGCGAATTTCCACGCTTCGTCCTGCAAAGCGCTGAAAATCTGCTTCCTTCTTTAAAGGCCGCTCCAAACCTGGAGAAGAAACTTCCAGAGAGTACGACCCGGGAATCGGGTCCTCTTCATCAAGTTTCTGATCCAAAATTTGGCTTACGCTTTGGCAGTCATCTAAATCAATACCGCCCGGTTTATCTAGAAACACCCTGAGAATCCAGCTCTCATGTTCTTTAACGTATTCTACATCGATTAATTCTAAATCGCTGCCTGCAACTATTTCTTCAACCCATTCAGCAACCGTTGCTTCGATAGTTCTACGCGACATGGGTCAAATCGCCCCCCTTTTAACCAAGATTATGCCCCTTTTCTCGTTCCATACGTCAAAAGAGTGGGTAAAGACCCCACTCTCCCGGCAGTTCATTAGTTAACTCATACATATTATACCACATTTTCTAAAACAGTGTCAATTGGTTCGTCTCCGGCAAGCCCTCCAGACATCCGTGGGTGCGCAGAGTCTCCACCACAGCCTTGGAAATGCCGGAACGCTGTCTCAGATCTTCGATGGAGATAAACTCCCCGTCCTTACGGGCCTCTACAACTCCCAGGGCGGCGCTGGCACCTACGCCTTGCAGTGAAGCTAGGGGCAGGCGTAAACTGGCACCCTCAATTGCAAAGACCCGGTCGGAAGATTTGTACAGATCGACGGGTAAAAAGGTCACACCCCGTGCAATGGCCTCCAGCACGATCTCCAAATGGGTCACCGTGCTCCTCTCCTTGGGGGTAGCCTCAAAGCCCTTGGCAGTAATCTCCTCAATTTCAGCCCTGATCGCCTGTTCTCCCCCTACCAGCAGTTGAGCATCGAGCTCTCCGGCCCGCAAGGAAAACAGGGCGGAATAAAATGGCAGGGGATGATGGACTTTAAAATAGGCGATGCGAAAGGCCATCATCACATAGGCAACAGCGTGGGCCTTAGGGAACATATAGGAGATCTTGTTGCAGGACTCGATGTACCACTCAGGAACATCGAACTTGTGCAGCAGGGCAACATCCGTCTCCTTCAGACCCCGCCCTTTGCGAACCTGTTCCATAATGCGGAAAGCATCTGTGGCTTCCAGTCCCCGTAGCATAAGGTAGGACATGATATCGTCCCTTGTGGCGATCACATTCGATAAGTCAGTGATGCCCTGGCGAATCAGGTCTTGAGCGTTGTTAGTCCAGACATTTGTTCCGTGGGACAGCCCGCTGATCCGGACTAGATCACTGAAGGTTTGGGGCGATGTATCAATTAGCATCTGCCGCACAAAACGGGTGCCAAATTCCGGAATGCCCAAGGTGCCAACGGGGGTTCCAATTTCTTCTTCGCTAACTCCCAGGCTCTCCAGGGAAGAAAAAATAGACATTGTTTTTTCATCATCCAGCGGTATATCCTGCACCGTAACTCCTGTCAGATCCTGCAGGAATCGGAGCATGGTCGGATCATCATGCCCGAGGATATCCAGCTTGACCAAGCTGTCCTCTAAGGCGTGATACTCAAAGTGAGTGGTGATAGTACCGCTGCGAGCATCATTGGCAGGGTATTGGATCGGGGTAAAGTCAAAAATGCTCTCGTCGGGCGGAACTACGACCATTCCTCCGGGATGCTGCCCCGTGGTGCGCCTGGCACCGGCAAGTTTGCTGACCAAACGGTTTACTTCCGCATTACGTTTGGTCTGATTGGTCTGCTCGAGGTACTTCATGACAAAACCATAGGCAGTCTTATCCGCCAATGTGCCGATGGTTCCCGCCCGAAACACATTTTCAGCCCCGAAGAGCTCGGCTGTATAATCATGAATCTGCGCCTGGTATTCACCGCTGAAGTTTAGGTCTATATCAGGAACCTTGTCCCCATGGAAGCCCATGAAGACCTCAAAGGGGATCTCAAAGCCGTACCTGTGGGTCACAGTACCGCAGGTGGGACAGGCCTTTGCAGGTAAGTCTATCCCCGAACCAACTTCTCCTTCAGTGAAAAACTCGCTCCAGTAACACTCTGGACAGACATAGTGCGGCGGCAATGGATTGACCTCCGTAATCCCGCACATGGTCGCCACCAAAGATGATCCCACTGAACCCCTAGAACCTACCAGGTACCCGTCATCCAGTGACTTTTTCACAAGTTTGTGGGCAATCAGGTACAGGGAGGCATAACCATTGCTAATAATGGCCTGCAGTTCACGTTCCAGGCGCGCCTGGACTATCGGGGGCAAAGGATCGCCATAAATAGCCCGGGCAGTGGTGTAGGTCATGTCCTCCAAATCCTCTTCCGCGTTCTTAAGACGCGGCGGATGCAGCCCTTCAGGAACGGGCCTCAGTTCTTCTACTTGGTCGGCAACTTTGCGGGGATTCGTGATCACAACTTCCCGGGCCTTGTCAGCACCTAAATAGGAGAACTCTTCCAGCATTTCACCGGTTGTGCGGTAAAAGAGCGGCGCCTGACGTTCCGCATCGTCAAATCCCCTGCCTGCAAGGAGGATGGTTCTAATGAGGCTGTCTTCCGGCCGCAAAAAGTGAACGTCTCCTGTTGCCACAACAGGCAGTCCTAAATTCTCCCCAATTTTGACGATTTGCTGGTTAATCCTGATTAGATCCTCCCTGGATCCGACATGGGCTGTGCCGATTAAAAAACCATTGTTATCAATGGGCTGAATCTCTAAATAGTCGTAAAAGGAGGCAATTTCCATCACACCAGAATTTCCAGTCAGCACCGCCTGATAGACTTCCCCTGCTTCACAGGCAGACCCGAGAAGAAGTCCTTCCCGGTACTTTTCCAGCAAAGCGCGGGGGATGCGCGGCGTACGGTAAAAGTGATCCAGATGGGCATAGGACACAAGCCGGTATAAGTTGTGCAGCCCCTGCTTGTTTTTCGCCAGAATCACAATGTGATAGGAACGTCCCTTGCTCTCGGCATCGTGGACTAGGTAGCCTTCCACACCGTAGATTATTTTCACACCATGCTTCTTGCCGGCCCAATGTGCATCGGGAAAGGCTTGAATCACGCCGTGGTCTGTGATGGCCAGTGCATCGTGTCCTAAGGACGCTGCAAGCTTGACTACATCATCTACATCAATGGTTCCGTCCAGGCCACTCATTTTTGTATGCAGATGCAGCTCGACCCGCTTTTCTGGGGCATCATCGCAAAGGGCAGGCGGCGCTTCCTCCAAGGCCAGACCCTGCACCATCAGGGCCAGCTGGTTGTCAAAGGACTGGAACTGCAGGTTCCCTCTCACTTTGAGCCATTGCCCCTTCTTAATCCCCAGATCCTCGGGCTCGTCCAAAAAAGCCTTACAGCTGAGGGTGTCAGTACCGTCATGAAGATCAAACATAATCATCGTCTTGCCGGTACGGGTCAGTCGGGATTCAAAAGAGACCACTTCACCGCAGGCGACTACTCCCCGCTCTTCTTCCTGCAGTTCCACAATGGGAACCGCCTGGCCGCGTATGGAATTCGAACGCAGGCTGCGGCTCCGTCCGTTTTTCCGCGGCGGGCTAGTGCTTTGCTCAGCAACCAGAGAACCGTTATTGATTTGATTCTGCACTTGCTGAATTGCTTTTTCCAAGTAGAGCTGATCGGCCTGCACCTTCTCATTTGTCCACTCAAAACGAACACTCAGGACCTCCGGAACTTGATTCCGAATCGCCTGAGCTAACTCTTCCCACAGAGCCTCATCGCCCTGGGGCCTTCCCTTTAAAATAAACGTCCATTCTCTTTTCTCAGGATCTATAGCTATCTCTGCGATCTCTACTTTTTGAGCGATCGGATGCGAGCTGAAAGAGGCAAGAAAGAACCTGTCTTCAGGTTCGAGAAATAAGGAAGCCAAACTATCACCTCCAAAACAATAACCCGAGTTTGACTACTCGCTGTTGCATTCCTCGTCCAGCGTTTTCTTCTCAGACCGCAAGGAACGTGCGATATCTTTATACATCTCTATGCGGGCCTGAAATCCCGTAACAAGCCCCCGCTTTTCTTCCTTCGTCACATGGGACATGTGCGCAAGGGGCACCTTAACGATATTTACACCCTGCCGCTCAGCATATTGCGTTAATGCTGTTTCCACGCCGTAACGGCTCCCCTCGAGGTCGGGCACAGCGTCAAAGAGCTCTTTTCTCACTGCACGCTGACCTGAAAGGGAGGGCGTTATCTTTAAGGCTAAGTCCGTAAAGAGGCGCCCCTCTGAAAACACGCCAATGCTCATTGCTGTTTGACCTGTTAGGACCGGACGCAAGAGATCCTCCACATGCTTCCTTTCCAGACCTACCAGGTCCGCATCGAGAAACAGCAGAACTGAACAGTTGGTGTGATTGGCGCCTGCCTTCATAGCCCCGCCCTTCCCAACGTTTTCCTCTAAGGCTACAACCTTAACCGGATATCGCTGTGCCGCCTGTACAGTGCCGTCAGTGGAGCCGTCGCTGACCACTATGATCTCATTGATCAGAGGACAAGGCAGCAGCGCTTCAATCACCACACCAATAGTGTGTTCTTCGTTATACGCGGGAATTATGGCAGCAACACTCACCGAATCTCCCCATCCTTTAAGAGATTCTTAACTGTAGATGCAACATCTTCAATTGGCACGACCAGTTTTTCCTTAGTGCGGCGAATAATAATCTCCATTGCTCCCTGTTCAAGGGATTTAGCACCTATTGTCACCCGGATTGGAAAACCGATAAGATCGGCATCTTTAAACTTCACACCTGGGCGCTCATTCCGATCGTCCAGGACTACTTCAACGCCGGCTGCCTTCAGTTCCTCATAAAGGTTCTGTGACGCCTTGGCCTGGGCTTCGTCCTTCATGCTGACGGGAACCACGATAACATGATAAGGTGCAACAGAAACAGGCCAGATAATACCATCCTCGTCGTGGTTCTTTTCAATAACTGCAGCTGCAGTCCTACCTACCCCAATGCCGTAGCATCCCATGATCACGGGCTTCTCTTTGCCGTTTTCGTCTAAGAAAGTTGCTCCCATGGCCTCAGAATACTTAGTTCCGAGCTTAAAGACCTGACCCACTTCAATGCCGCGGGCACCTTCCAGTCTGCCTTCACAGCGGGGGCATAGATCCCCGGGCTGTACTTCCCGCAAATCGGCAAATTCCTTGACCTTAAAGTCACGGTCCAAATTGGCGTTCACCATGTGCTGATCCAGTTCATTAGCTCCAACTACGGCGTTGACCATATGCTCTATAGCATAATCCGCATAAAGCGGCAGACTTAAAGCTACAGGCCCTGCAAAGCCTACCGGAGCACCTGTGGCTTTGAAAATTGTCTCATCGTCGGCCAGCTCAAGAGTCTCACAGCCCAGCAGCTTGCGGAGCTTAATCTCATTAATGTTATGATCTCCCCTTACCAAGGCTGCAATCACTTGGCCATCGGCTACGTACAGCAGCGTCTTGATGCAGTCTTCCGGTTTGACATTCAAAAACTCGCTAATCTGTTCGATAGTTCTGGCACCGGGAGTAGCCACTTTCGCCAGTTCACCCAGGTGCGGCTGTTCATCGCCTCCCCTGGGGATGCGCACTCCCTCGGCCCGCTCAACATTGGCTGCGTATTCGCACTGGGGACAAAAGAGAACCAAATCCTCACCGGAGTCTGCCAGCACCATAAATTCATGGGTAACATCTCCGCCAATTGCGCCAGAATCAGCTTCTACCGGATGGGCTTCAACGCCGCAGCGTGCGAAAATGCGGGCATAGGCTTTGTAAGCTGCCCAATAGCTCTCATCGAGCCCTTCGTTGTCACTATCAAAGGAGTACATATCTTTCATGATAAACTCGCGGCCCCGCATCAGACCAAAGCGCGGTCTCATCTCATCCCGATACTTGTTTTGAATCTGATACAGCCTCAGGGGCATCTGCCGGTAGGAACGCACCTCGGAACGCACTAGCGCGGTGATGATTTCTTCATGGGTTGGCCCAAGACAAAACTGGCGTCCCTGCCGATCCCGCAGTCGGAACATTTCATCCCCGTAGTCCGCCCAGCGGCCCGACTCCTCCCACAGTTCAGCAGGTTGGACTATGGGCAGCAACACTTCCTGGCCGCCTATGGCATTCATCTCTTCGCGAATGATCTGTTCCACCTTGCGGATCACTCTCAGCCCCAAAGGGAGAAAGGCATAGACTCCCGCGGCCGACCGGCGCATAAGCCCGGCCCTCAGCATGAGTTTATGACTGACGATTTCGGCATCCGCTGGCGTCTCTCTCAGTGTAGGCGAATATAATTGCGACATATACATAGCTTATCCCCTATCTTTCTGCAAGCAGGTTATTTGCCTCTTCGACTAAGGCATCAACTAATTCCTCTTCCGGAACTTTACGCAAAATCTCCCCATGGCGAAAAACAAGTCCAACACCCTTGCCGCCCGTAATGCCTAAATCGGCAGAGCGAGCTTCGCCGGGGCCATTTACGACGCAGCCCATGACCGCAATGGTTATGGGCAGAGGAAAATCACTTAAACGTTTCTCCACTTCTGCTGCTATTCCTTCTAAATCAATCTCAGTTCTTCCACAAGTTGGACAGGAGATAAAAATTGGCCCACGTCGGCGCAGACCCAGACTGGAAAGGACAGCCCAGCCAACTTTTACTTCTTCTACCGGGTCTGCAGTAAGGGATACCCTGAGGGTATCGCCCAATCCCCTGGATAATAGCGCGCCAAGGCCGGCAGCGGACTTTACCGTACCAAACCACTTCGTGCCTGCCTCGGTGATGCCTAGATGGGTCGGATAATTGACCCGTTTACTCAGTTTTTCATAAGCTTCAACCGTCATGTCTATTTCAGTTGACTTGAGGGAGACCACAATATCGTAAAAGCCTAGCTTCTCGAAGATGGCAATGTGCTCTAAGGCACTTTCCACCATGGCCTCAGCTGTCCTGCCGTACTCTTCCAACAGGTGTTTGGCCACAGAACCTGAGTTAACCCCGATCCGAATCGGGACCTGCCTTGCCTGGGCAGCCTTAACCACTTCCAGGACTTTGGCTTCCGACCCGATATTTCCAGGATTGAGCCTCAGTTTATGAATGCCGGCCTTCAGAGCCTGCAGGGCCAAACGGTGATCAAAATGAATATCTGCAACTACAGGTATGGGACTTTGGGGCACTATGGTAAACAGTGCCTCCGCCGCTGCCTGGTCGGGAACTGCAACACGGACAATGTCGCAGCCAGCCTCAGCAAGGGCCTGGATTTGCCCCAATGTCGCGGCTGCATCCCTTGTATCGGTATTAGTCATTGATTGGACTGTGATAGGCGCGCCGCCTCCGATCGGCACGTCCCCCACCATCACCTGGCGAGTGGAATCACGCATGCTGAACACTCCTTGTCTTAAGAGAACAGATTAATCCGGGCCAGATCTTTGAAAGTGGCAAACAGCATCAGGGCCACCAACAGAGCCAAGCCAACGAACTGAGCAATACCCCTGGCCTTTGGTGCCAAAGGCTTGCCGCGCACAGCCTCCACAAGCAGAATGAGAATCCATCCCCCGTCTAGAACCGGCACAGGGAGCAGATTAAGGAGGCCTAAGTTAATGTTGAGAATAATGGCTAGAATTATTAGGTTAGGCAAACCATGGCGGGCGGTTTCCCCTACGATTTGCACAATGCCAATCGGACCTGAAACCTCCACCTTCTGCTGCCCGGTAATCATCATCCCGATATCCTTGACCAGCTGGGTTGTGAGTCTCCAGGTCTGCTGCATGCCAGCCCGCAAACTGGCAAAAAAAGGATACTGGGGTTTTGCATCAATGCTGATGCCGACTCTGCCTATGCCTTCTCGATCTTCAGGCGTCACAGTGATAGTCACCAGTTCTTGCTGACGGCGAACTACTACTTCCATCTCCTGGGCAGGTGAAAGTCCGATCAGCTCCACAATCCGCTCGGAACTGTCCACCCTTTCACCGTTGACCGACACGAAAAGGTCTCCAGGCATAAGTCCGGCGGCCTCACCCGGTGAATTAGGCTCCACATAGGTGATGGTAGGAGGAACTGCGATCAGCATGAAGTACAGCACAAACAGGATAATTGCTAAGACAAAGTTCATTAAAGGTCCGGCAGCAATGGTGCTGAGGCGCCAAGGCAGACTCTTGCTGTTAAAACTGTCTTCAGCATCTTCCTCCACATCTTCTGCACCATCTACAGGCTCGTCCATGCCGGCCATCTTCACGAAACCTCCTAAAGGAAAGGCACGCAGCGAGTATTTAGTATCGCCCTTAGTTACACTTCCCAAGGCAGGTCCGAAGCCGATGGCAAACTCGTAGACTCGAATCCCGGCCAGCTTGGCGACGAGGTAATGTCCGAGCTCGTGAAAGAGTACGATAGTTCCAAATATTACGACAAAAGCTATTAGTGTTACCACACTAATCACCCTCTCTGTTCTAGCAAAGCCCGGGCTTTCAGTCGGGCTTCCTGATCTATGGCTAGTATTTGCTCTAAAGCCGGAAATGATTTACCCTGAAAGGTCTCGAGAACCTCAGCGACAATCTGAGGTATTTCGGTAAACTTCAGTTTCCCTGCTAAAAAGCCTGCTACAGCCTCTTCGTTGGCTGCATTTAAGGCAATTGGCTTTTCGCCCCCCGCTTCCCCCGCCTCGTAGGCTAAACGGAGACTGGGAAAGCGCTCCCAGTCTACTGCTTCAAAGGAGAGCGTTCCTGTCTTGACTAAATCCAGAGGTTGAACCGGAGATGGCCCTACCTCCGGATAGGTCAGGGCATACTGAATGGGCAGGCGCATGTCTGCCGTGCCCAGCTGGGCCAGGATCGTACCATCCTTGAGCTGAATCATAGAATGGACAATGCTCTCCGGGTGTACCACAACCTCAATTGCGCTGTAGGAAAAATCAAAGAGCCAGTGGGCTTCGATAACTTCCAGCCCCTTGTTCATCAGGGTTGCTGAGTCAATGCTGATTTTCCCGCCCATGTTCCAGTTCGGGTGGGCTAGGGCCTGCTCAACGGTGACTTCATCCAACGAACCCTTATAGGCCCTAAAAGGTCCCCCTGAAGCGGTTAGAATGATTTTTTCAGTTTTGTCCCGACTCCGTCCGGAAAAAAGGCTCCATAATGCGCTATGCTCCGAATCAATTGGTACAATCTGCTCCCGGTACTTCATCACCAAATGTCCGCCAGCAACTAAAGTTTCCTTATTGGCCAGTGCAACTCGCTTGCCGGCTTCCAAGGCCCTCAGCGTAGGCTGGAGACCCATGGCTCCCACTAAAGAAACCACAACCAGATCGCAAGCTGGATCGGCGGCCATCTCCTCCATACTTGCCAAGCCGCTAAAGACAGGAATTGAAAACTCTTCCCTGAGCGCCTTAGCATGGGCGCAACTGGCGATACATGCAAATTTCGGCTTAAACTCTGCAATTTGCTTCCTCAACAGTTCATAGTTGGAGCCAGCCGAAAGCCCCAGCACCTTAAATTCAGGCATGTGACGTATCACATCCAGGGTCTGGGTGCCAATAGAACCGGTGGAGCCGAGAATAACTAGATTAGGCATAAGACATCTCCTTCTGCGATCTGCAAGTTAAGCACTGTACTATTGAGTAACCTGTTCCTTGCTGAAAAGTGCCTTCAAAAAAACCATCAGGGCCGGCGCAAGCATGGCACCGAAGGGCCCCCAAAAGCGAAAGGCCACGTAAAGGCCTGCCAAGGCGGCCAAGGGGTGGAAACCGAGCCGATCGCCAACCAGGTAGGGCTCCCCCCATTGCCTTAACAGTAATAATATCAGATAGCCTATACCCAAGGCTAGTGCTGTATATGTATTTCCCATGAAAAGCTGCAGGCCGGCCAGAGCAAAATAAACTAAACCAGGACCTAAAATAGGGACTAGGTCGCAGATGCCAACCAAGAATCCTGACAAGAGTGGGTAGGGAACTTGGAGTATGGCGAAAAAAATTATGCTCACCGCCGTTGAAATCAGCATAAAGAGCAGCTGAACCTGGATGAAGTCCCACAAAAAGCCAAAAGTGTCCGAATAGACCTGCCTGGGGCTAAAGCTGCGAAAGCGCGGCAGCTGTTTGGCAAAAAACCTAGCGAGCACCCATTTATCGCGACAAAAGAAATAGGCACTCACGGCAGCAATGGTCCAAATCAACACTAGATCTGGAATAGCCAGTGCCCACTTTAACAGGGTTTGGAGCCCTAGGCCTGTATCTAGAACCGCTATCGCATCGAAAAGCTGCCCGAGACGTTCTGAGTAGAAATCAGCAGAATTCGAAAACAAACCTGGAAAGAGCGACAGCCCCTGCAGTTCATCCCAAAGCTGCAGCAAAAGGACAACAAGGGCAGCTGGCAAAGTTACGAAGGCTAATACGGTGAGAACTAAAGATGTGATCGCCCGTGGCCAGCCTCTCGCTTCAAGCAGACTGACGGGTACGTCCATGATAAAGGCCAGGAACAGTCCTAAAAAAAACGGTGCCAAATAAGGAAAGGAAAAGCGCAGGAAAATCAAGAGTCCACAAAAACCCACCGCAGCCAAGATAAAAGGTGGCAAAATCCTTCACCTCTTCGGGGGCCGGAAGGCGGCTAGGCAAACAGAGTTAAAAGGGCAAAAAGTACAGGAAAGACTACAATCAGTGAGTCGAAACGATCTAAGATGCCTCCGTGACCCGGTAATAGACTCCCGGTGTCCTTAACAGCCCGCTCTCGTTTTAAGGCTGATTCAACCAAATCACCAAGCTGGGCACAGACCGAGAGGACCAGCGCGAACAGCACCAACTGAAGTGGAGACTGCCCTGTCACTAAGGCAAAGGCAGCCCCGGTCAAGGCAGCTGCCAGCAGACCAAACAGTGAACCTTCCAGAGATTTATTGGGGCTGATCTTGGGAGCCAACTGGCGATTGCCATAGCGAACCCCGCCGAAATATGCCCCTGTATCAGTCAGCCAGGTGATGGCTAAACCAAATAAGGTCCAGACGAGGCCGAACTCTTCCCTAACCAGAACCAGGAAGCTGTATAGTACTACTACATACATTACTCCCAGCATATTGAATGCGGAGGAAAAGTTGTGCATGCCGCTGAACGTGGCCCTGACCAAATAGTACAGCAGCTGGAAAACAAGCCAGAGAAGCAGTTTTGTACCGTCTACTCCACTATATGTGACAGCTAAAAAAGATAGTCCGGACACCACAAGGTAATCTAGATAAAGACCGGGTCCACTGATCCGGGAAAACTCGACCAATCCTGCCATGATAATTAGAAACACTAAGACGCGCCAAACCGTCCCGCCAAAATAGAGAGGGACCAGCAGAATTGGTATACCGATCAAGGCAGTGAGTATTCGTTGTGCTAACATGTGCTTCCTATTGCTCCTTCGCTGTTACCTGACCGAAACGGCGCTCCCTGCCTGCATAATCCTGGAGGGCCCGTTCAAAATCTTCTTCGCCAAAGTCAGGCCATAAGACATCTGTGACGTAAAACTCGCTGTAGGCTGCCTGCCAAAGGAGAAAATTGCTAAGCCTCATCTCTCCCCCCGTACGAATAATTAAGTCAGGATAGGGAGTTGGATGGGTATACAAAAGACTGGCGATCCTCTCCTCAGTAATCTCGCCTGGCGATAAATCTCCCCGGGAGACAAGTTCAGCCGCCTGCCTGACAACATTGATGATTTCCTGGCGTCCGCCGTAATTAAAGGCGATGTTCAAGATCAATCCCTGATTGTCCGCCGTCACTTCTTCCGCTTGTTTCCACACTTTCAGAATCTCCGGAGACAGGCTGGTGCGGTCTCCCGCGAGCCTGACCTGAACCCCTTCCCTGCGCAGCTCTTCGATCTCCTGAACAAAAGTCTTATACATCAAGTCCATAAGAAAATCCACTTCATCTTTGGGCCTTGTCCAGTTCTCTGTGCTAAAAGCATAAACTGTCAGGGCGGATATTCCCCGATTGGAAGCATAGCGCACCGCAGTCTTCAACGCCTTTACGCCCTGCCGGTGGCCGAAAAATCTGGGCATAGCTCTCCTGCTCGCCCAGCGCCCATTGCCGTCCATAATGATAGCTACATGGGCTGGCAGTCTGTTTAATTGCTTTCTTCTCAAGGTTACACCTCCTAGTTGATCGTCCAATCGGAACTGGCGCAGACGAGGACTATTGTCCCTGCAGCGGTGTTATGATCTCGGACCGCGATCACAAAGGCGTCCTCCTCAGAGGACACCTTACCGGGCGCCGCCGTGAACAGGAGCTTATAGGATACAGCTTCTTCCTTCAGAATCTGCTCGGCTTCCTCTAGAGGATATCCGATTAAGAAATCCCAGTGATGTAACCTGTTTCCCTCGCTCAAACTTCCATAATTTCCTTTTCTTTAGCCTTCAGCAGCTCATCTATTTGCCCAATAAACTCATTCGTTTGCTCTTGGATCACATCCTGCACACGATGGGACTCGTCTTCTGAGATATCTCCGTTTTTCTCCAGTTTCTTTACTGCATCATTCAAGTCGCGGCGAATGTTGCGCACGGCAACGCGGTGCTCTTCTGCATCTTTGCGTACCACGCGTACGAGCTCTTTGCGCCGCTCTTCGGTTAAAGTGGGAATAGCCAGACGAATAACTGTACCATCATTGCTGGGTGTTAAGCCAAGGTCCGAAGCAAGAATAGCCTTTTCGACATCCTTAAGGGATGACTTGTCCCAGGGAGTAATCACCAAAAGCCTTGGCTCGGGCACACTGACACTTGCCATTTGGTTCAATGGAGTCGGAGTGCCGTAATAAGGGACTACAATGCGATCCAGGAGTGCAGGATTGGCTCTGCCGGTTCTGACACTCGCAAACGTACGCTTAGTTGCCGCAATGACATCTTCCATTTTGGCTTTACCTTCTTGAAGAATTTGATCAGTCACGTTGTTCGCCTCCTACATATGTACCAATTTTGAAACCGCATATTGCCTTGCCGATGCTGCCCTGTTCATCAAAGTTAAACACAATGATGGGTATGCCGTTGTCCATGCAGAGGGATGTGGCTGTAGAATCCATCACACCGAGGTTTTGGCTTATTACATCCAAATAGCTGATTGTCTCATAGCGGCGGGCATCGGGATGAATCCGAGGATCGGCGTCATAGACACCGTCAACGCCCCTTTTAGCCATTAAAATTACTTCTGCTTCTATTTCTAAAGCCCGCAGTGCGGCGGCGGTATCAGTAGAAAAATAAGGATTGCCAGTTCCGGTAGCAAAGATTACGACCCGACCCTTCTCCAAATGGCGGACCGCTCTGCGCCTAATATAAGGTTCTGCGATTTGCCGCATTTCAATAGCTGTCTGCACCC
>JAAYOM010000107.1 GCA_012520315.1 Bacillota bacterium
GAACACAGAAGTTAAGCCCTTCAGCGGTGATGGTACTGCCACATCTCGTGGTGGGAGAGTAACTCGCTGCCAAGATTAATTTTCTTTGGATGCAGTGGCTCATATTAGGCGAGTCACTTGCACGCCAAGAACATTTTAAGACCTCGTACATAGTACGGGGTTTTTTCATATTCAACCAGCAACTTACTCACTGGCGCTGCCAGTGAGTTTTTTCGTCTTTACAGCTGGACGAACCGCAGAGAACGTGCTATAGTGGGATAGGAACTATGAGAGTGAAAGTCATTCTCATAGCAATTACAAACCGTTAGGGGAGGTGTCCAGAACAGAATCGATGCGCAATAGTTATTTAGTTATTTTATTAGTTGGCTTATCTGCAGTTTCCCTTAGTATGGGCATTTCAAAATTTAGCGTGGTTGAGCTGGTTACTGGGGAAGATTTAGTTACCCGGCATCGGCGGATTGATTATGCAGCAGATCAGCCGCAACCACTTTGTTTCGCCCACCACAGCCGGGACCATCGATGCAGCTCGATTTGGGGTGCTGGTCACCTTGATTCTCTTTCCCCATCTCAGCTCGTTCGCGAAGCTGCTAGTGGTCTTTTTCTTTGCCCTTGTGGGTTCTTTCTTATTCATGGGAATTCTGCAGCGGATTAAAGTGAAAAGTGTGGTGTTCATTCCACTCCTCGGTCTAATGCTGGGGAATGTGATCGGCTCCATCACAACCTTCCTGGCCTACCGTTATGATTTGGTTCAGAATGTGTCCACCTGGCTCATGGGCAACTTTGCCATGATCACACAGGGCCGCTATGAACTCCTCTACTTAAGCATTCCCCTTTTGATTGTGGCGTTTCTTTATGCCAATAAGTTTACCATAGCGGGAATGGGAGAGGAGTTCGCTATCGGACTTGGCCTGAACTACAAACAGGTGGTGGCAGTGGGTTTGGCCATCGTTTCCCTACTTTCTGCTCTCGTTGTGATTACTGTGGGCAGGATTCCCTTCTTGGGCCTGATTATCCCCAATATTGTCGCCATCTACCGGGGGGACAACCTCCGCAATAGCATTCTAACAACTGCCTTGGCAGGCGCGGTTTTCCTGCTAGGCGCTGATATTTTGGGCAGAGTGATCATAGCGCCGTATGAGATTCCAATTGGACTAACCGTGGGAGTGAGCGGCAGCTTGATCTTCCTCTACCTGCTGTTGAGGGGGGAGCGCAAGTGAAAGAGAGATATCATACTGATCGGCGCCTGCTCCTGGTTCTGGCAGCAGTTGTGGTTGTGGTAAGCGTGGCGTACCTGGTGGTGGGGCTTAACTCCCGGAGCTGGCAGTATGCCTTGAGCCTACGTGTTCCTAAGCTTATGGCCATGATTGTCACCGGCGCAGCCATAGCCTTTTCCACAGTGACCTTTCAGACCATTACCAACAACCGGATTCTAACCCCCAGCATTATGGGACTCGATTCCCTCTACCTGCTTGTGCAGAGTGCAGCGGTGTACCTTTTCGGCTCCGCAAGTGAGCTGGTGGTCAACCCCAAGCTAAACTTTCTTGTTGTGGTCGTGGCGATGGTGGCTTTTGCGGTTGTCCTCTATGCGATGCTTTTCCGCTCCGAGACAAGGGATCTCATGTCCTTACTCTTAGTGGGAGTAATTTTGGGAACCCTGTTTGAAAGTGGCGCTTCCTTTATTCAGATGGTGATTGATCCTAACGAGTTCAGCCAGCTCCAGAACAAGATGTTCGCCAGCTTCAACAACATGAACACCGGTATCCTCTGGATTGCGGGATTGATCTTGGCTGCTACTTTAGTTGGCACAGCCCGGCGCCTCTCTATCTTAGACGTGCTGGCCCTGGGCAGGGAGCATGCCCTGAATCTAGGGGTTCCTTATGAGCGGGTGGTACGCCGGCTGCTTATTGTGGTGGCGGTTCTGGTTTCCGTTTCTACAGGTCTGGTGGGGCCCATCATGTTCTTAGGACTTCTGGTGGCTAATCTGGCCCGAGAGTTGATTGGAACCTATCTGCATAAGTATCTTCTGGCCGGGACATCCCTAATCAGTATTTTGGCGTTGGTAGGCGGTCAGTTCTTGGCTGAAAGGGTGTTTAACTTTGCCACCCCCATCAGCGTTTTGATAAATTTGGCCGGAGGCCTGTACTTTATACTATTACTGCTAAAGGAGAGTAGGGCATGATTGAACTGCGTAATGTTTCTAAGCAATATGATGGCGTGAACGTTGTGGATAATGTCTCCCTAACCATTGAAAAGGGGAAGATCACTTCGTTCATTGGCCCGAACGGGGCAGGCAAGAGTACTTTGCTTTCCGTGGTGAGTAGACTTTTGAAAAGGGACGGGGGGGAAGTGCTAATAGACGGTACTCCTCTTGAGGACTGGGACAGCACTCAGCTGGCACGCCGCATTTCTATCCTGAAGCAGTCTAATCAAATCAATATGCGGCTGACTATCCGGGAATTGGTGAGCTTCGGCCGTTTCCCCTACTGCCAAGGCAATCTGGGGCTGGAGGACTGGGCTGCCGTTGATGCCGCGATTGAGTACATGGAACTTACGGACATCCAGCACAAGTATCTGCACCAGCTCAGCGGCGGACAGCGGCAGCGGGCTTATATCGCCATGGTGATTGCCCAGGATACTGACTACATCCTCCTGGATGAGCCACTGAATAATCTGGATATGCGTCATGCGGTGGAAATTATGAAAACGCTGAGCTCTCTAGTGCAGGATCTGGGCAAGACGGTGGTGATTGTGATCCATGATATTAACTTTGCCTCTTGCTACTCTGATTCCATCGTAGTGATGGATGAGGGCCGGATTGCCTGCGCCGGGGGGCCGGAGTGCATTATCGACCAATCGGTACTTAGCAACATTTATCAGCTTGATTTCCACATCGAAAATGTGAACAACAATCGCATCTGTGTCTATTATTGATTAAAGGAGAAGGTGGATCTTGACTATGAACAAGACTTTTAGTATTGCAACCCTGATCTTGATGATGGTAGCAGTCAGCTTCAGTGCTTTCGCCCAACAGGAAAACATCACTGTAGTGCATGAGCTGGGCGAAGTGCAGGCAGCTAAAAACCCCCAAACAGTTGTGGTGTTCGACTACGGTCTTCTTGATACCTTAGACAGCTTCGGAGTAGAGGTAGCTGGAGTGGTGAAAAGCTCCCTCCCAAGTTACTTGGGGAAGTTCCGTGCTGACCAGTACGCTGATATAGGTACCTTGTTTGAGCCCAACTTTGAACGCATCTACGAGCTCCAGCCTGATCTAATTCTAGTTTCGGGCAGGCAGGCACAGGTCTTTGCAGAGTTGAACCGTATAGCCCCAACCATCTACCTCACCATTGACACCCAGGATTACTGGGGTTCCTTCTCTAGCAATCTGAGGCTTCTGGGGGAAATCTTTGACCGCCGCGAGTTAGTAGAATCTGAGCTGGCGGGCATCAAGGACGCAATAGATGCCATTAATGCCCAAGCAGCTGGGCTTGGCTCCAGCGCCCTGATCCTCATGGCCAATGATGGATCCTTAAGCGTCTATGGGCCAGGTTCACGCTTTGGAGTAATTCACAAGGAGTTTGGCTTTCTGGCAGCAGATTCTAATATTGAAGTGGTGAACCACGGCCAGAACGTTTCCTTTGAATACTTGGTGCAGGTAAATCCCGATCTTATTTTTGTGATTGACCGGGCAGCCACCGCTGGAGGCAGCATCTCGGCCCAGCAGGTGATGGACAATCCGCTGGTAAGGATGGTGGAGGCTTACCGCAATGATAATATCTACTATTTAAACTCCCAAGTTTGGTATACCGCATCCGGCGGTCTAGTTGGCACCAAGATCATGGTGGAAGATCTGAAAGCTGTCTTCCAATAGGCAAGTTCCTCTTCGGAAGAAACCTCGTACCTGGTACGGGGTTTTCTTTGCACTCGGGCAACCAACATTAACATAAGGTGTATGCAGCAGTTGATGTTGCTTCCCTACATCTTCAGGTATTATAGAGTCAGGAGGTATGAAAAGTATGAGTAATTCGAGAAATAACATTGCCGCCAATCTGCGCCATTTGCGGAGTGTCAATCGTTTGACACAGGAGGAAGTTGCTGAGAAGATCGGTGTTTCCCGGCAGGCTGTGGCGAAGTGGGAAAGCGGAGAGACACTTCCAGATATTTTAAACTGCGAAGCCTTGGCTGAACTGTATGATGTTTCCCTAAATGACCTTGTGCGCTACGACTCTGAAGCAGAAGGTTTCCCTATCCCGCCCAAAAATAAGCACATTTTCGGTGTGGTTACACTGGGCGAGCGGGGGCAAGTTGTTCTACCCAAGAAGGCCCGTGATTTATTCGAGCTTCAACCAGGTGACAGTCTAGTGGTACTTGGTGACTCCAGCCCTGCGGCTCCCGGGATAGCATTAGTAGACAGCAAATCCTTTCTGCGTATGACAGGACAAGCAGTGGAGAGCATTTTTGGAGAAAAGGGGGAGAAATGATATGAGCATCTTGGCTGTACAGGGACTGACAAAGAAATATGAAAGCTTTACTTTAGATGACGTCAGCTTCTCCCTTCAACCTGGCCGAATCATGGGCCTGATCGGCAAAAATGGTGCAGGCAAGACCACCACTTTGAAGTCTATCCTCAATCTGGTCAGGGCTGATAGGGGCAGAGTTGAAATGTTCGGTCGTGACTTTTACCAGAACGAACAATGGTGTAAGCAAAAAATCGGAGTTGTCTTGGGTGGAATTGATTTCTACAGTCATAAGCGTTTGTCAAGCATTACAGAAGTGACGCGGCGCTTTTACCCTGCTTGGGACGGAAAGGCGTACCAGAAATATTTGACTATGTTCGAACTTGTGCCCAGCAAGAAAGTGAGAGAGCTCTCTTCGGGCATGAAAGTCAAGTACATGCTGGCTTTGGCTTTATCCCACAACGCCAAGCTCTTGATCCTCGATGAACCCACTAGTGGGCTCGATCCAGTCTCCCGAGACGATCTACTCGTTTTGTTCCGTCAGTTAGTGCAAGACGGTGAAAGAAGCATTCTCTATTCCACACATATTACATCAGATTTGGAAAAGTGCGCTGACGATATCACCTACATTAAAGATGGAAAACTAATGAAGAGCGCTGATAAAATGACATTCATCGAATCCTTCCAGCATTTGAAGGAATCAGGCGAAACCCGGCCGCTCTCTCTTGAGGAGATCATGATTCGGACGGAGAGGAGGAACTACGATGTATAATCTGCTCTACAAAGAACTGCGGCTTGCGGCCCATCCTAATTTGTTTGTATTCACATTGTTGGGAGCTTTAGTGCTCGTCCCTGCCTACCCCTATGGCATGGTATTTCTATTTGGCTGCCTGGGGCCCTTCATAACCTTCACTTATGGGCGGGAGATCAATGATATTTATTACACCTCATTGCTTCCGGTGAAAAAGAGAGACATTGTGAAATCCAAAATCGCCCTGGTTGTTGTCAGCCAAATGGCACAGCTCCTAATTTCTCTTCCCTTCGCCCTGCTTCGCCTCCGTGTGCTGCCTGCGGGCAATCCAGCGGGAATTGAGGCTAACGTTGCTTATTATGGATTTGGTCTAATGATTTACACAATGTTCAACCTCATCTTTTTGACACATTTTTTCAAGAGCGGTTATAGAGTGGGCTGGTCATTCTTATTTGCAATGATTCCAGCCACCCTAGGCGTCCTTTGCATGGAGACCGCAGTCCACTTCCCCCAATTTGCCTGGCTGGACAGTGTGGAAAAGGCTATGATGTTCAAACAACTCCCCATATTACTGGTAGGCGGTGTGGTCTACATTCTCGGCATCGCAGTTGCCTATAGGGTTTCGGCCAAACGATTTGAAATGGTTGATTTGTAATCAGTTCAGCTCCTTCGCCCCCACGGGATATCCTTGGGGGTATTTTGTTATATTGCCCACAAGTATGTTGGGCAATTATTTGGTGCCCGGCCCAAAATCTTTACAAAACGGCTCCAGGCTGATATAGTGTGGTTACATATGATCTTGATTGGAGTATGGTGATGGCGACAAAAATAAGGGTATTTTTGGCCCTCTTTACCTTCTGGGTGGTAATTAGCGAAAGGTTTGAGTGGGACAGCCTCTTAGTCGGGGCAATTTGTGCTGCTGGCGTTATTATGCTCAATAGTGACCTTTTTTGGGGGAAAGACGATCTGCCCCGCTTTACGCTGCGCCGCACCTGGATTATGATCCAGCTCCTCGGAATTTTGCTCGTTGAAGTGTTTAAAGCCAATATTCAAGTAATGAAATTCGTCCTTAGCCGCAAAATTGAATGCAGGCAGGGGGTTGTAATTTATTGTCCCACCCTCAAACATAAGTGGCTGCGGGTGATGCTTGGCAACTTCATCACGCTTACTCCGGGGACGATGGTCTTAGACATTGAAGATGACTGCTTTACTGTACACTTGCTGGATAAAGAATCTGCAGATGGAGTTCTGCAGTGGAATATTGCAGAAAAGCTGCGACGTTTGGAGGACGAATAATGATCGAAACGGTACTGAGTGCAGCAGCATACAGTCTCATCGCTCTCATGTTTGTATGTTTCGGCCGTGCGGTTGTAGGGCCCTCGGTGCCCGATCGCGTCGCCGCAATTAACCTGATTGGCACGAAAGCGGTTACAGTCCTGGTTTTTGTTGC
>JAAYOM010000108.1 GCA_012520315.1 Bacillota bacterium
ATCGCGCTCAATCCAGGCGTTGAAGTAGTCTATCGGCACAACTACTGTGCAAGAACCCTTTCCATCGATACCAGAGAAATAAAGCATGAACTAGGCGATATTGCAATCAACCATCCAGCCGTAGTCAGCTGGCTGGAGTGCTTCATAAGAGAGGAAATAGATGACCTGTATAGGGGTGACTGATTCGTGAAATCACTTGAAGAGTTAAGAAAACTACGGGCAGAACTGGAGAAAGAGATCTCCACCAGAAACAGCGAAGGTAAGCCTAAGATCATTATCGGCATGGGTACCTGCGGCATTGCTGCCGGAGCCAGAGACATACTTCAGGCGGTAACCAAAGAAGTGCGCAAGAGAAATCTAGATGTGAACATAAGCCAAACGGGATGTATCGGCATGTGTGAGCAGGAACCCTTGCTGGACGTGCAGCTGCCGGGGCAAGACAGGATTACCTATGGAAAAGTGACTGCTGGCGATGTAGAACGCATTGTTGTTGAGCATTTAATCAACGGCAATGCGGTTAAAGATTTGGCAATAGCACGGCTTGAGGAAGGGGGAATCTAGCTGTGAATCCAAAGTTTTACCGCTCTCATGTCTTAGTTTGTACAGGTACAGGCTGTGTTTCCTCCGGTGCCAGTAATGTTAGGGATAACTTGGAGGCAAAGCTTGAGGAATTTGGTCTGCAAGACGAAATCAAAATTGTGGAAACTGGATGCCACGGTTTTTGCGAGCAGGGACCAATTGTAATTGTCTATCCAGAAGGAGTTTTCTATTGTCAGGTACAGACTGACGACATCACTGACATAGTTGAAGACCATCTCCTTAAGGGCAGAGTTGTGGACAGGCTACTTTATACCGAACAGGGGACAGAAATAAGGATCCCCGCTTATAGCGATATCGATTTCTATAAAAAACAGCACCGCATCGTTCTCGGCAATTGCGGCAGAATCAATCCGGAGAGTATCAAAGAGTATATTGCAGTCAACGGCTACGAGGCCTGCGGCAAAGCATTAACAGAGATGACACCGGAGGAGGTTATCGCCGAGATTAAAGGGTCTGGACTGCGCGGGCGGGGCGGAGCAGGCTTTCCGACCGGTCTGAAATGGGAGCTCACCAGACAAAGCCCAGGGGAAAAGAAGTATGTGATCTGCAATGCTGACGAAGGCGATCCAGGCGCCTTTATGGATCGGAGTTTGTTGGAAGGGGATCCCCATAGAATAATTGAGGGAATGATTATTGCAGCTTACGCCATAGGTGCCGACGAGGGCTATATTTATGTCCGTGCCGAGTATCCTCTGGCTATTCGCCGCCTGGAGATAGCTTTGCAGCAGGCGAGAGAGTATGGCTTGCTAGGGGAAGATATTTTCGGCAGCGGTTTTAATTTTGATCTGAAGATAAAAAAAGGCGCCGGTGCCTTTGTCTGCGGTGAGGAGACTGCTTTGATGGCCTCAATTGAAGGTCAGCGGGGCATGCCTAGACCCAAGCCGCCCTTCCCATCTGTATCTGGGCTGTGGGGCAAACCTACTAATATCAATAATGTGGAGACCTACGGAAACGTACCGGACATCATGCGGGGAGGGGCTGAGGCGTACAGAGCAATCGGCACCGAACACTCCACTGGAACGAAGGTCTTTGCCCTAACCGGAAAGATAAACAATACCGGCCTGGTAGAAGTGCCAATGGGCATGAGTTTAAAGGAGATTATCTACGATATCGGCGGAGGAGTGAGCGATGGACGGGAGCTGAAAGCTGTCCAAATCGGCGGGCCTTCCGGTGGCTGCATTCCAGCAGACTTGCTGGACTTGCCGATTGACTATGAATCATTGCGAGAAGTTGGGGCAATGATGGGATCCGGCGGTATGGTGGTCATGGATGACACAACCTGCATGGTAGATGTGGCCCGCTTTTTCCTCAAGTTCACGCAGAGTGAATCCTGTGGAAAATGTACCCCGTGCCGGGAGGGAACCAAGCGGATGCTGGAGATCTTGGATCGTCTTTGCTCTGGTGAAGGCAGAGAAGGGGACCTGGAGCTCTTAGAAGAGCTGGGAGAACACATTATTTCAACTTCCCTTTGTCAGCTGGGGGGATCTGCGCCTAATCCAGTGCTCAGCACCTTAAAATATTTCCGGGCAGAGTATGAAGCCCATATCAAGGATAAGCGCTGCCCGGCAAATGTGTGCGCAGGCATGGCTGCTCCTTACGTAATTGATGAAGCGCTCTGTATCGGATGTACAGCATGCGTGAGAGTCTGTCCGACCGGGGCGATCAGCGGCGAACGCAAGAAACCGCATATAATCCATCCCCAGGTCTGTATCAGCTGTGGAATCTGCGCCAGCAAGTGCCCGGTCCATGCCATTGCACAGGGTTAGTAAACGGGCTAAGGAAAGGAGTATGGGTTGATGAGCAAGATCACCTTAACAATAGATGACCAAGTAGTGGAGGTAGAGCCTGGCACCACCATTTTAGACGCAGCCCGGCAAGTGGGGGTTGAGATTCCAACCCTGTGTTACCACCCTGATTTGTCTCTGCATGGTTCCTGCCGTGTCTGTGTAGTGGAGGATCTGAACTCCCACCGGCTGCTTGCATCCTGTGCGGTACCTGCCGGAGAGGGGATGAAAATCAGCACCCGGAGTGCCAAGACACGCAAAGCAAGAAGAATGAATGTTGAGCTGCTGTTAGCTAACCATCCTGCCGATTGCCTTGGCTGTGATCGCAGCGGCAGCTGTGAGTTGCAGGAACTTACTTATAACCTGGGAATTTCCCGGGAAGCAGTGGAGAGATTCGCAGGTGAAAAGCGCGATTTGCCCCTTGATACCAGTGGGGTTGCACTGAAACGTGATCCTAACAAATGTATTCTTTGCGGACGCTGTGTGCGTGTTTGTGAGGAAATTCAGGGACTGGGGGCACTTGAGTTTTCAGGCAGAGGTTTCGACTCGATTGTAACCACCGCCTTTGACCTGCCTCAAAGTGAGGTTAATTGCGCCAAGTGCGGCCAATGTGCGGCGGTCTGCCCTGTGGGCGCAATTACTGAGGTCAGTTCGCTTGACCAGGTTTGGGCGGCCTTAGAGGATCCAGCGAAACATGTGGTTGTACAAACAGCCCCTACCATCCAAGTCAGCATTGGTGAAGAATTTGGGCTTCAGCCTGGCACCGTTGTGACAGGTAAGTTGATTGCCGCCCTAAGAAGGCTTGGTTTTCAGAAAGTGTTTTCCACTGAGTTCAGTGCAGACCTTACTATTCTAGAGGAAGGCAACGAGTTTATCAGCCGAATCCAGGCCGACAAAAACCTGCCCCATATCACATCCTGCTGTCCGGGCTGGGTCAAATACGCGGAACAAAATTATGCAGATTTGCTGAATCACTTGTCTACCGCAAAATCGCCTCAGCAGATGTTTTCTGCAATAACAAAGACTTATTATGCTGAGCAGGCCCAACTAGACCCAGAAGATATTTTCACCGTCTCAATCATGCCCTGTACCGCCAAAAAGTTTGAAGCAGCCCGAGAAGAACATCGCGACAGCGGTTTTCAGGATACTGATGCGGTGTTGACTACCCGGGAACTAGCCCGGATGATCAAAGAGGCAGGCATCGATTTTGTGAACCTTGCAGAGGACCGGTACGATCAAATAATGGGTGAAACCACCGGTGCCGCAACCATTTTTGGCACCACAGGCGGTGTAACGGAAGCTGCCTTAAGAACGGTGAAAGAGGTCTTAACCGGTGAATCCTTAAGCAAACTCAACCTAGGTGTGTTAGGTGTCCGGGAGGCGGAGGTAGAGATCGCAGGCCGAAATTATAAAGTCGCTGTTGTCAGCGGCCTGGCCGATGCAGCCCAGGTACTTGACATGGTTAGGGATGGCAAGTGCGAGTATGACTGGATTGAAGTTATGGCTTGCCCCCATGGCTGTGTAGGCGGCGGCGGACAACCCATACCAAGTACTTTGGAGAAGAAGAGAAAACGCGCTCAGGGTCTGGCTAGTATTGATCAGACCAACACCATCCGTAAGTCCCACGAGAATCCGGATGTGCTCAAGCTGTACGAAGAATATCTAGGTGAACCTTTAGGCGGAAAATCGCATCATCTTCTCCATACCAGTTATCGAGTCCGCTAGTTCATCTTGCTTTGGAGGTAGTTTTGATTATGAAAGCAAGTCGAAGATTGGCAATTCTTTTATGTACAGCATTTCTGGTTCTATCTGGCAGTCTGACTGTGGGTGCAGGAGTTGAGACAGTTATTCTGCAAACTCCGCCCACAGCAGGGGCTTTACCATTGCTCTGGATTCACGAGCAGGGGATTTTAGCTGATCAAGTCAACTTAGACATTCGGGTTTCTCCTGATCATCAAAGGGGACTGTCCCTCATTGCTCAAAAGGATATTGAAATGCTGGTCACAGGGGTTAATGTGGGGGCAAAAGCATACAATCGGGGAATTGATGTGAGGCTTGTCAACACCAATATTTGGGGCATCGACTATCTGTTAACCAATGGTTTTACAGCAGAAAGCTGGTTCGATCTTAAGGGCAAGACCTTAAGCCTGCCCCTCTTAGGCGGTCCGCTAGATTTTCTAGTCCGCTACTTTCTCCTGGAAAATGGCGTAGACCCTTCCGATGTGGAATTTGTCTACTCGCCGTCAAACCACGGTGCCAGAAGCTTTCAGCTGGGGCAAGTTGATGCAATTGTCCTGCCGGAGCCAATGGTCACTATTACCCTAAACAGTTTTGATGGGGCAGTTCTGTCCATGGATTTGCAGGAAGAGTGGGGTAAGCTGCATGAAGGTGACAGCAGGATTCCTTTTGTAGGGCTGTTTGTCCGGGGAGACTATGCGGAAGCCAATCCGCAGCTGATGGATAAACTTGAAGTCTCCTACCACGAAGGCGTTGCCTGGGTTAAGGCCAACCCAGCAGAGGCAGCTCTGCTTGCGGAGAAGTATTTCGGCCAGCCCTCTCCAGTTGTAGAGGCGTCCTTTGCAAGAATTAACCTTAATCTCTATCCCCATGATGAGCAGCGGAAATTGATCGACCGGTACTTTAATGCCATCATGGCAATCTATCCAGAAATGATAGGCGGTAAACTTCCCGATGAAGACTTCTACTTCTAAAGCGAATGCTGCATTTCAGAAAGGGTTAATAGGCGCTGCCGGCATCTTGGCAGTGCTTATTTTGTGGCACAGCCTCTCTGAAAACTACCATTCGCTAATTCTGCCATCGCCAAAGGAAGCATACGCAGCGCTGCAGGGTATGTGGCAGTCTGGACAGTTGCGCAGGCATACCATAATCACCTTTCGCAGGACTGTCACGGGCTATGCTGCTGCACTTCTACTCGGGCTGGTTACCGCTTTGCTGGTAAGTGCCAGCCGTTTTCTGCAGAGTTTGATCCGACCGTTGATCACAGTCGCGCAGGTTATACCGCCGGTAATTTGGGTTGTACTGGCCGTGGTTTGGTTTGGTATCGCAGACGATATAACCCCCATCTTTCTCATCTTTATTGTCACTTTTCCTGTAGTTTTTGTCAGCCTCTTCTCTGGCCTGCAGAGCATCGACCTCAGGCTTGTGGAAATGGCTGTGCTTTATCGCTGCCCGAAAGCCAAAATTATTGCTGACATCTACCTGCCGGCCCTAGTGTCTCATTTTGTCTCTGCAATCAGTCTAGGACTGTCTTTTGCCTGGAAATCCACCATTTTTGCTGAGTTTATTGGCAGTTCCAGCGGCATAGGATTTGCGATCAGCATGGCCAATGCCAATCTAGAGACTGAGAAGCTGTTTGCCTGGGCAATTGTGCTGATCGTGCTGATGTTTGGATTCGAATATGGGATCTTATCTCCCCTGACTAAAAGGGTGACAAGGTGGAAACAGGATGGAAAGTAATAAGCCTATTCTAGAACTCAACCAGATTCAAAAAAGCTTTCGGAACAATAATGGGAACCTCAGGGTGCTCCAGGATGTTTCCTTCCAGGTATACCCAGGCGAAATTGTCGCCTTGATAGGTCCTTCGGGTTGTGGGAAAACAACCTTGCTGAATATCGTTGCGGGGTTAACCGCACCTGACCGCGGCGGGTTGGAAAAACCAGCCGGACTACGCCTGGCCTTTGCCTTTCAAGAACCGCGGCTGCTGCCCTGGAAAACAGTGGAGGATAATATCCGCTTTGTTCAAGGCAATTTCTTGCAGCCGGCAGAGGCTGAAGAAATTAGGGAAACTCTACTTTGCGGCGCTGGCCTGGCGAAATACAAGAATTCATATCCAGCGGAGCTAAGCGGGGGGATGAAGCAGAGACTGGAGATAGTCCGGGCTTTATCTGTAAAGCCAGATCTGCTTCTAATGGATGAACCCTTTAAGTCCCTGGACATTGCATTAAAGCACCGTTTAACGTACCTTACACTTGCTGAACACGGGAGAGAAGGGTTCGCCGTCCTATTCATAACCCATGATCCTGAAGAGGCGGTGATGCTTGCCGATCGTGTACTCGTGTTTTCCGATAAACCGGCGAAGATTTGTCAGGAAATAACGGTTGATCAGCCTCGGCAGGAGCGAAACATCAAAGATGATAGTATATACAAAAAAGTGGAGGAGCTCCTAGCTTATCTGCTCAAAGATCTCAAGCAAATACCTAGGTCAAATCCAAACTGACGTCCGGGATGCTGTTCGCTGTGAGTTTTTCACAGCTTGGCCACACTCTTCCCGTTTTTGGCAATGATGATGTCTTCCTTTTCGCATAAGGTCAAATTCCTGACTTGTCTTACGACACAAATAGCTAAAATGTATGTTGGTCGGGCAGGAGTCATACCCTTCAAATAACAGTGAAAAAATCTCTGGACCAGCTGAACTCAGGCAGTTACAGGGTTTTTTGCTTTAAGGAGGAAGGTCTTGGACCTCCCCGCCCTATGACATAAATTAACAGCAACGCCTTATTTTGATAGAATAAAGGCAAGGAGGCGCACAATGATGGTGAGGATACTAAGCATTGACTGTGACTACTTCATTGCGGCTTCTGCTGCTGAAAGGGATCTGTATTTTCCCCGGGGTGGAGATGGGATTCCCATGGACAAGCTTCAATCGAATTGGCAAGCACGCTATCTTAAATACCCGCAGCTTAAGGACATCGGAGTTATCGACGAGTTTTATGCTGTGAAAAACTTCTTGACCCTGCTGCGGATCAAAGAAGAGAACTTCTTCAAATCCAACAGTCATAAGAGCATTAAGGACATCATAGATGCAATACCTGAGCACTTACCCTTGAGAATTGTCAATATTGATTTCCACCATGATTTTTACCACTATTACAGCGGTGAGAACTACTGTAACTGCGGAAACTGGCTGCGCAGACTGGTGGAGGAGAGACCGGAGACAGAAGTGAAATGGATACGCAGGGGTGACTCACAAATCTACAGCCTGGAGGGGGAGTTCCCCTACGAGCATGATGCTGATATAACATCGGCATTTGACGAAGCTTATGAACTGGTGTTTATTTGCAGCAGCCCCGAATGGAGCCCTCCCCATTTAAACAATCGTTGGGAAGAGTTGGTGCGGGCGGCTTTGTACAGTGACAGTGCGTAAGCGTTCCACGGAACGGCCAAGAGGGTTCTATATGGTTTTCTTATTGTCTGGAGAGTGGTCTTCTGCACAGGAGTTACAAACCTTGCGACGAAGACAGGTGCAACGGGAGGAGGATTTTGGATGGATCTAGGAGCTTTTTCAATTAGTTTAGCGGTGAAGGACATACGAGCCTCGAAGGATTTTTATGAAAAATTGGGATTCACGGACTTCGGCGGTGACATTGGGCAAAATTGGCTGATCATGAAAAATGGTGACTGCATTATCGGGTTGTTTCAGGGTATGTTTGAGAAAAACATGCTAACTTTTAATCCAGGTTGGAACAGTAATGTTGAAGAAGTGAACCCATTTACAGACATACGCATTCTCCAGGAAAAGCTGCGAGCCAAGGGTATCAAGTTTGTCAGCGAAGCGGATGTAAACTCTGAGGGGCCAGGACATTTCGTCATCGTTGATCCTGATGGAAATCCCATTCTGGTCGATCAGCACAGGAGTTGACGCCCCATTGTGACGGGACGTGGATGGACAACATGAAAAGATATGTTCAGTGCATTGCCCCAACTCTAATTGCATTCATGGTAATTGGAGGTGGTGGGTCTATACTTTGCTAGGTTCAGAAACGCGGTTTACGGTCTAGGAAGACAACTTTTCCTCCGCAAGGGAAAACCCAGAACTGCGGAATACCGGCGCCTTGTGGCAGTTAAATGATGCACGCTAAATTGGAGAGGGGGATCGGTATGCAGTACGATGTCAAAAGTCCAGAAGAGTATCTAGCAGCACTTGACAATGATTGGAGAAAGGACAAACTCTTAGAAGTCAGAAGGCTCATTTTTAGGCACGTCCCGGAACTTGAAGAGAGCATCAAGTATAAAATGCTAAGCTATGGCCGAGGTGACGAGGGACTTTTCGGCCTTAACGCCCAAAAGGGATACGTCAGCTTATATGTTGGCTCCATTGACAAGATCGAGGGTGCTGATGCACTGTTGGAACCGTTTAACACTGGCAAGGGATGCATCAGAATCAGAAAGACCATTGATATTCCCAGCACAGGACTGGAAGAGTTTATCAGTAAAGCGAGGGAGATGTGGAGAGGGGGCGGGGACATTTCCTGCTAAGCGTAGTAAAGGGAAGTTCGACTAAAAGGAGGTGCAGCGAGTTGGCAAAGGAAATGCTGGAAATCCTGAAGACTCGTTTTGAAGAAAACAGGCAGAGGCACCAAGGCTTAGAATGGGGCGACATACAGGCCAGGTTGGATAAGAACCATGCGAAACTCCAGTCTCTCCAGAATATGGAAAATACTGGCGGAGAACCGGATGTAATAGGACAGGATCCCTTGACAGGAGAGTACATCTTTTGTGATTGTTCTGCCGAGACTCCTGCAGGGCGGAGAAGCATCTGCTTTGACAGAAAGGGCCAGGATGCCAGGGAAAAGAAGGGTGTGTATCCCCAAGGCAATGCTGTGGAGATGGCGGAGGAAATGGGTATTGAACTTTTGACAGTGGATCAGTACCGTAAGCTCCAGGAGCTTGGCAGTTTCGATCAGAAAACATCGAGCTGGCTGCAAACGCCGCCAGACATACGCAAGTTGGGCGGAGCACTATTTGGTGACCGCCGCTATGGACATGTGTTCATCTACCATAACGGAGCCCAGGTCGTTTTACGCTGTACGAGGATTTCGGGCACTGTTGCGCGTGTGACGAGTACAGTCCAACAATCAATCCACTCTTTCTCAGGCAGAGCCGATTCCGAGAGTTACACCGATGATCAGCTCTGCTTTGACTACAAGATCAAGCCGGGTCAACGACAACCAATGCAGAGTACTTAATGAAGATGGTGGGTATTTTGTAGTCGTCTCCTGAGGGTAGAACTTGGCAGACGCTAGTATTTTCAGCATTTGTTAAATACTCTTTGGCATACAGACACATATGTGGATAAAATCGGTTCATTGGGTAAAAACATTGTTATTTGTTTAACTAACCTCTATGAGTTTAGTGTATTCAGTGTTAGAATATTATCTGTAGTGTTAACGAATGTTTGTATACTAGGCCTTTCGCATGCGAACTGTTTATTGACACTTAGACGCTGTCAAGCTCTGCACAGACGTGTTTTTTGTTATGTCTTTTTTGCCCCTAACTTGTCAATTGCTTGCAGCATCTTTCGTGCTCACATTCTTTACGATGATGGGACACGCGATCCTTCATCTCTCAATACAAGTTCAATCTAGGGATCTCATTCTGCCTCAGGCATTTAGAGAGTCTTCAATGTTCCAAGGGAGGAAGTCGCAAATGTTGAGTTGGATTGTATTAGTTTTTTTTGCAAGTATACTAGCTTTAGCTTACGCTCGCCTGAACTTTTGTTCGGTTAAAAAGGTTGATGAAGGAACGCCTTTGATGAAGAAAATTGCGTCCCACATTCGCCTGGGTGCCCTCACGTTTTTAAACTTTGAGTTCCGCATAATCTCGCTAGCGGCTGTCGCCATTGCCGTGTTGCTGTTTCTGGTAGTCGGCTGGTATGTAGCTGCTGCTTTTTTGATAGGTGCTCTTATGAGTTCGCTGCCAGCCTTGATCGGCATGCGTATTGCCACCTATGCCAATGTGCGCGTATCCAATACTGCTAGAACCACAAAAAAATTGGGTCAAACGCTAAAGGTGGCATTAAAAGGCGGCTCGGTAATGGGGCTGTGTGTGAGTGGCTTTGCCTTGCTTGGCCTTGTCATTGTGTATGTGGTCTTTGGCATTTTATTTAAGCAACTGTCGATTGAAAACGTATACCTTGTGCGAAATTGGCTGGGGATCGAGTTTTCCCCATTTACTATGACACTGTCCGGCTATGCCCTTGGGTGCTCGATTATTGCGATGTTTTTCCGGGTCGGCGGCGGTATTTACACTAAAGCAGCCGACATGGGCGCTGACTTAGTTGGCAAGACCGAAGCCGGTATCCCTGAAGATGATCCCCGCAACCCTGCAACTATTGCAGATAACGTTGGTGACAATGTAGGGGACGTTGCTGGACTGGGCTCGGATTTGCTGGAAAGTTTTGTTGGAGCCATATCTTCTGCTGTGATTCTGGCTTTTCACTTGTTTCTCTCCAGCGAGGCAACTAGTGGAAGTATAACTCAGTCTGCACTCCAGAAAATGTATCTGTATCCGCTGGTTCTGGCGGGGTTTGGTGTCCTGGCATGTGTTATCGGAATCGGTTACGTTCTATCGAAGGAGCTGTCTGAAAACCCCCACCGAGAACTCAACATATCTACATGGTTATCAGCTGGACTGACCATAGTGCTTGCCGGCTTTATGAGCTGGTTTATGTTCCGGGGAGAGGACTTAACTGGTCTCAACTTTTACCTCGGGGCTTTATCCCCTTGGATTGCTTCCGGTTTAGGGATTGTGGCAGGTGTCGCTATTGGTTTTGTCGCTGAGTATTTTACGAGCTACGATTACGGACCTACCAAAAGCATTGCTGCTGCGAGCATTGAGGGTCCAGCATTGACTATCACCCAGGGTATGGCCGTTGGCATGCGCTCGACGATGGCCCCAGTGCTAATTTTGGGCGGAACAGTTCTAGCTGCCTATAATGTTGCTGGAATGTATGGGATTGCCATGGCAGCTGTCGGCATGCTTTCCTTTGTTGCTACTACTGTTACAGTTGACACTTATGGACCTATTGCCGACAATGCTGGCGGCATTGCGGAAATGAGTGAGCTGGATCATGAAGTTCGGGAAATTACAGATAAGCTGGACTCGGTTGGCAATACTACCGCAGCCATCGGCAAGGGATTTGCCATCGGCTCTGCGGCCTTAGCTGCCACATCACTAATGGTTGCCTACATTTTCTCTTTTTCACCTCCAGACGTAGAGCCGATCCTAAACATTATTAATCCCATGGCCCTGGTCGGTGCTCTTGTAGGTGCCGCGCTGCCCTTCATGTTCTCTGGTATCCTAATTGAGTCTGTGACCAAAGCGGCCCGAAAGATGGTTGACGAGGTGCGCCGACAGTTTAGAGAAAAACCAGGTATTCTCGAAGGAACTGAGGAGCCCGATGTCAATACTTGTGTTGCCATAGCTTCTGAGGGCGCCCTGCAGGAGATGAAACTGCCCTCCTATATGGCGGTCGCCTTCCCCATAGTAAGTGGGTTCGTGTTTGGCCCCGACTTTGTAGGCGGAGCATTAATTGGTTCAATCCTATCTTCGGTCATGCTGGCTTTGTTTACCGGAAACGCCGGCGGCGCCTGGGATAACGCCAAAAAGCTTGTGGAATCGGGTGCTATAAACGGGCACACTAAAGGCAGTGAGACTCATGCCGCTGCTGTTGTAGGCGATACAGTAGGAGATCCTCTCAAGGATACTGTAGGCCCGTCCTTAGACATTCTGATTAAAATCATGTCTGTTGTCTCCTTGATCGCAGTTGCAGTATTCGCTAAGTACAATTTATATGATTGGCTGATCAGTTTGTTTCAATAACCATGGAATGTGCTTAGTAATGTAGCACAAAGTGCATATGTTGGGAATCAAAAAGACCACTTACTTCAGTTATGCTGCAAGTGAGTGGTCTTTTCGTTCCGGGGGATCCATTGATCCAGACGCAAGGATGATCGCTGAATTAAAGTATTTTGAACTCCCGAATATATCTGGAAATAATCCGTCAAGGATATCGGGAGTCGGGTTTCACTGAAACGATAGAGCCTGGGCTGCTCATCCCAGAAATCCGTCGTAGTTTCATTGTGACAGTTTCTGATTATTTGAATTTCTGCACAAAGGAGCATGCATGTGACGTAAGAACGGAGTGCTTTGTTTCAAAGCTGTCAATCAACACTGCCTTAATATGCATTCTTGAAAGTTTGATAGTTTTCGACCGTTGGTGACACACTAAAGTACCTCAATTGCTTGATGTGGAGGCTGCTTGGTATGGAGAAAACGAGTCACCTGCAAGGGTACCTTTTTGTTGCGATAGCCGGATCACTATGGGGAATCGGTGGATTTTTTGTTACCCAAATGAGTGACGCGGGCGCATCCTCACTGATGACCGCATTTGCCGGCCATTTTTTAGCACTCCCGCCTCTACTGCTTTTTTGTTGGCTAGGAAAGGTAGAGGTGGACTAAAGATATCAAAACCGGGTTTACTGATTAGCATTTTACTGGGGGTGTTACGTCTCAATCTGATTGAGTAGATTTTGAGGGGTTTGTGTCACAAAAAAATTCCATGTATATGATTCGCAGGAGAAAGTAGCCTGCGATTTTTTCTACCTTTGTTTTGGCCTGGAATTTGTTAGAATGGATTTAGGTTACTCTGGGAGGTGC
>JAAYOM010000109.1 GCA_012520315.1 Bacillota bacterium
ATGCTGTCTTTGGCATCGCCGAGCAGCAGTTCTACTTTGTCCATCTCGTACAAGCTGTTATCTACCCCTGCATAGCCCGGCTTGGTGTCAAAGTTGCACACCAGGACCTGCTTAGCATGATCAGCCCGGATAATGGGCATGCCGTAGATGGGGGTTCCTTCGAGTTCAATTGCTGCCGGGTTCACCACGTCATTGGCGCCAATAATGATGGATACATCAGCATCTGCCAAGAACGCATTAATGTCATCAAGCTCATAGAGCTGATCATAGGGTACATCCACCTCAGCCAAGAGCACGTTCATATGCCCGGGCATACGGCCTGCCACAGGGTGAATGCCAAAGCGGACTTCCTTCCCCTGGCTGGCTAAAAGATCCCCAAGCTGCTTCACCTGGAGCTGAGCCTGGGCCAGGGCCATGCCGTAGCCTGGAATAATGACTACCTTTTTGGCTGAACGGATCGCATCCTCCCAGCTCGGTCCGGCAGGTGCCCTCGGCGTCTCCGCTTTCGGCTCCGGTTTGGGCTCCGGCTTAGAAGTGGACTTCGTTTTCTTTGTTGCGGCAGTGGTCTTGCCGAGGAGAATACTCATCAGGGTTGTATTCATCGCCCGACACATGATCTGGGTTAGAATCAGCCCCGAAGCACCTACGATTGATCCGACCACAACCAGCAAAGCCCCGTTTTCCAGGGCGAAACCAGCAATCGCTCCCGCGACCCCGGAAAAGGAATTCAAGAGGGAAATTGTAATGGGCATATCTGCCCCGCCGACCCGCACTGTGAACACATAGCCGAAATAAAGGGACAGCACTGTAATGATCACAGCATGGAGCATGGGATGGCCCACATTAAATGTCAGACCCAAAGTGGACAGAGCCATCACTGCCAGGCTGGCAAAAAGCTGCGCATTGTGCATAGGCAGATGCACCGGGCGCTGGTTCATCTTGCCATGCAACTTAGCTGCGGCAACTAGACTGCCGCTTAATGTGACGCCGCCGACAATAACGGCTAGACCTGAAGTAAACCAGGTAAAGGGGACCAGTCCAATGTGGGCTGCCATGTAGATGGTCATCAGGGCCACCGTTGCCGATGCTCCGCCCCCAAGGCCGTTCAAAAGAGCCACCATCTGGGGCATCTGAATCATCAAGACCTTGACAGACATCCACACACCAAGGGCTGAACCTACGATCAGGCCTGCCCAAATTACAGGCATAGACAGAACCTTGGCTTCAACCATGGTGACAATGATTGCTCCAGCCATAGAGAGGGCATTTACGAAATTGCCCTTGACAGCTGTCTCAGGTGAGTTTAAAAGACGGATTCCGTAGATGACTCCGGCAATGAATATGATCTGCAAAATCCATGATAGTGTTGACATCTACGACTTCCCCTTTCGTCCGCTTTTGAACATCCTGAGCATGCGATTGGTAACCAAGAAGCCTCCCACCACGTTAATCATAGCCAGAACAATGGCTATAAATCCCGCGACTTGGCTTCCGGTTGCAACAGCCAGGCCTGTGGTTGTCAAGGCGCCAACAATTGTAATGCCGGAAAGGGCGTTCATGCCCGACATCAGAGGGGTATGGAGCAGGCTGGGCACATCACTGATCAGCTTGTAGCCCAGAATTGCAGCTCCCACAAAGGCCAGGACTAAAACAAAATACGTCATTAAATCTCTCCTCTTACACGCATTGATTCTAGGGCACCTTCGTGCACAACTTCACCATCTTTTGTGGTGAGGGTGTCCTTGACAATGACATCATCAAGATTAAGCGTAATTTTGCCGTCTGCGACGATATTATTGACGAAGTTCAAAACGTTTTTCGAGAACATGTCTGTAGAGCTGGTGGGCATGGAGCCGGGAATGTTCTTGGTTCCGTCCACAATGACGCCGTAATGTTCCTTGATTTCTCCCCCTTCGCTCAGTGCGCAGTTGCCACCCTGGTCAATGGCAATGTCTACGATCACAGACCCTGGCCGCATGGATTTGACCATCTCTTCGGTGATCAAAATCGGAGCCTCTTTGCCGGGCACCAAAGCCGAGGTAATCAGGATATCAGATTTGGCTACATTATCCTGCAAAGCTGCCCTTTCTTTCTCCAGCCATTCCTGATTCAGGTGTTTGGCATAGCCGCCTTCACCAATGGCGAGTTCATCGGGGATGCCTAGGTCAATGATACGAGCACCGAGACTCTGGGCCTGTTCACGGGCATCTGGGCGAATATCCGCCGCATAAACCACAGCACCCATCCTCTTGGCTGTGGCAATCGCCTGCAGTCCGGCTACACCGGCACCAATAACGGTGACTTGGCCAGGCTGGATCATGCCCACCGCCGTACCCATGAGGGGCAGGAACTTGGGTATCCGGTTAGCAGCCATCAGCAGACCCTTGTAACCGGCTACAGTACTCATTGAAGTTAAGGCGTCCATGCTTTGGGCACGGGAAATGCGGGGTATGGAATCCAGCGTCAAGGAGGTTACTCCCTTCTTGGCCAGATCCTGAATCATCTTGTGGTTCACAGGGGATGCCGGATGCAAGAAAGTGATCAAGACTTGACCTTCCCTCATCAGATCAACTTCATGCACGCCGAGTTCGTCATTAAACTGCGGTTCTTTTACCTTCAGGATCAGGTCGGAGCCGGCAAAAACCTCTTTTACACTGCAGAGAACGGCACCTGCTTCTTGGTAGGCCTCGTCACTAAAAAAGGCACCCAAGCCCGCACCTTTTTCAACTAAAACTTTAGCTCCACCTTTCACAAACTGTCCAACCGTTTCAGGTGTCGCGGAGACTCTGCGTTCACCGGCGAGAATCTCCTTAGGTACTCCGATAGTCAAACCAGCGTACTTCATCAACAATCCTCCATCCTTAGTTTTATACAGTTACTATTCGCATACAATTACGAAATCCCTTTCTTGTTTATTGGGAAATTAACACTTTGTGAACAAGAAAGTAGGAAAAAAGAGAACCCAGTGGGTCTTTCCGTAAAAGACCCCTGGGTTCTTGCATCTTTCATCTGTTCTCTAAACCAATCTCCGAATCAATTCATCAGAATCTCCGGAAAAATAATCTACTAACGGAATCTCTAAAAGTGTGTAACTGCCTGGCTTTTGCTTCATGCTCGCCCTGGCAGAAGCCACCATAATCTGGGCGGTGAGGGCCGGATTATTAATCCGCATTTCCCATTTGAAGCTCTGGTTTCCCGTCAGTCCCGACGTGCCCCTGCGCTCAAGCAAAACCCCATGACCAACGTCTTTCAGCTTTGCCACAGACTCAACCTGGTAGACATGGGTTTCATCGTGCTGAAAATAGGGATCTGCCTTGATCAAAGCCTGAATATTGGCGAAATCGGCTCCCGGCTCCGGCTCCACATAAACCAGGCGGCGATGGACGCCTGCCCCAGCCGGCATCGTCATAGACAGGGCATCTTTCACCCCTGGCAGCGCCTTCACAGCAACCGAATGGCCCATGCTCATGCCCGGTCCGAAGTTGGTGAAGGTAAGCCCCTGGGGGGCCATGATCTCCAGCAAGGCACGGATGATCGAATCACTGCCCGGATCCCAGCCCGCGGCCAGAACAGAGACTGCTCCCTGTGCCTTGGCTTTTTCTCCAATCTCCCGGCGGTAGGCAAGCAAAGGATCGCCGTGAAGATCGAAACTGTCTACTGTATTGATGCCTAAGGCGACATATTCTTCCGCCATGGCCGGCACACTTCGGGTCGGTACGGCAAGTATGGCCACATCAACATGGCCTAGATCGCCAACCTCCCTGACCACTGGAACTTGTGCCAGTTCTGGCAGGGACTCAGCTGCACTTCTGCGCACAACGCCCGCAAGCTCCAGATCGGGAGCCGCCTGTACAGCCTGAACTGCATACCTGCCGATATTTCCATAGCCTACAACGGCAACTCTAATCATAGTTTCCACCCCGCTGTGACCTTTAGGCCCCTGCCTCCAGGTCACTCTCTAATGTTTCACGAATAATGGCTTCCATCTGGGGCAGCAAAGCCTCCATATCCGCCACCAGCTTGAACTGGGTGCGGGCACGCTGGAGATTGTGCTCTGGACGGTCGGTGCGGAAATAAACATCACCTTCGATATAATCAGTTAGAAAACGGATTCCTGTCTCCAAAGTTATCAGCTTTACCGAAAAGGCCAAATGGTCGATTTCGGCGGCCGTGAGAAAACCTTTAGCCATGCTCAGATAACCCCGGGTAAACTGGGTGAAAAGCTCTAAATCCAGCGAGACTAAGTCTAAATTGGGCTCATCCTCTTCGGCTGTGCTGGCCCCAAAGCGGATGGCGTCGCCAAAGTCATAGAGGGCCGACCCTGGCATAACAGTGTCCAAATCCAGCACACAAATGCCCTCGCCTGTTTCGTTGTCGATCATTATATTGTTCAGCTTGGTATCATTATGGGTTACCCGCAAAGGAATTTCTCCTGCGGCAATTAAGTCCACAATAATGCCGGTATCAGCTTCACGCCCTAGTACAAAGGCAATTTCCTCTTTAACTTCCGCCGCTCGCCCCTTGGGATCAGCCTCGATCACCCGCAGCAGATCCTCAAAACGCTTGCGGGTGTCATGGAACCTGGCAATCGTCTCATGGAGTGAGTCGGCGGGAAAATCGCTGAGCAGGAGCTGAAACTCGCCGAAGGTTCGACCGGCATGGTAAAAGTGGACAGGATCTTCCACCTTTTGATAGGTGCGGGCTCCCTCAATATAATTGTAGGCCCGCCAGTATTCCCCTTGGGAGCTGCGGTAACAGGGTTTTCCGTCACGGGTTAAAATCACCCGCATCACTTCCCGGTCGGGATCGCCCTTTCGCTCAATCACTTTCTGACGGATATGGCTTGTGACCGCCTCAATATTTTCCATTACCCCCTGGGGATCGCGGAAGACATGACTGTTAATGCGCTGCAGGACATACCGGAACTTTCTCTCCTGATCCTTGAACTCAAGGAAGTAAGTATCATTAATATGGCCGTCAGTGCAAACTTCAGCCCCGGCATATTCCCCTGCAAAGTCAAACTGGGCAATAATCTCAGATAAATGTTCCATCTTTACCTCCCCAAACTTGCTGCTGCTTCGTCCGCCAAGTGCCTGGGAGGCCCAACCTTTTCGTCCTCGGCATTGGTCACTACTACAAAGTCAGGCAAAAAGCCCTGGATAAAACTGGCTGTAGTATACTGATCCGTTGGCAGGATCAAACGGGGATTCTCATCAAAGGCCGTAATCGTCTTCTGCAGCAGTTCTGTATCTAAACATGATGGTTTCGCCACGAATATCCGCTCGTGGGTGGTGGCATTGACATTCTCTTCGTCAGTAAGCAGCTCTTCATAGAGTTTCTCACCTGGACGCATACCCGTGATCTTAATGTCAATATCGACATAGGGCTGGAGCCCGGAGAGGCGGATTAGTGTAGTGGCCAAATCCATAATCGACACCGGCTCGCCCATATCCAAGACGAATATCTCTCCCTTGCTGGCCAGTGCGCCGGCCTGCAGAATCAGCTGTACCGCCTCGGGAATGGTCATAAAATAACGAATCATCTTTTCATGGGTTACGGTAACCGGCCCGCCGGCCAGGATCTGCTTGCGGAAGAGGGGAATCACGCTTCCTCTGCTTCCCAAGACATTACCAAAACGCACTGCCACATAGGTTGTGGAGCTGATCGTATCCAGATGCTGAATAATCATTTCGGCTATGCGCTTAGAGGCACCCATCACACTGGTGGGATTGACCGCCTTGTCGGTGGAAACCAAAACAAAGCGTTTTGCCCCGTGGCGATGGGCAGCTGCGGCCACCTGGTATGTACCAAAGACATTGTTCTTGATGGACTCCTCAGGGTTTTGCTCCATAAGGGGCACATGCTTGTGGGCTGCAGCATGGAAGACCACATCCGGCTTATACTCCGCGAAAATCGTCTCGATCGATCTCCGGTCGCGAATGTCCTTAACCAAGGGAACAATCTCCACCTTGCTCTTGGCCTTCAGTTCCATTTCGATATCATACATATTGTTCTCACAGTTATCCAAAAGCAGAAGCTTTTTAGGTTTGAGGGAGACAATCTGCCTGCATAGCTCAGAGCCAATGGAACCGCCGGCGCCAGTCACCAAAACCACATGATCAGCCAGGTAAGCGCTCATGCCTACAATATCTACCTTGACCGGATCCCGGCCCAGCAAGTCCTCAATCTGCACCTCGCGAATCTTGTTCACTGTCACATTGCCCTCAATCAGATCAAAGACACCGGGCAGGATCTTGACAGTCTTGCCCGTTTCCTGGGCGACGGCCACGATCTCCCGAATCACTTTGCGAGGGACTGAAGGCATGGAGATAATGATTTCATCAACCCCATACTGGTTCACAACAGCCGGTATCTGTTCCTTCGTGCCGAGGACGGGAAAGCCCAAAATCCTCTGATTCTGCTTTTTCTGGTCATCATCCACAAAGCCCACCAGCCGAACTTCACCTTTGTAATGATTGCGCAGTTCCCTGGCGACTAAGACTCCCCCATCCCCTGCGCCAATAATCAGCACATTTTTCAAGGTCGTATTGGGCTGTACAGTGGGGAGCACATTAATGAACGGAGCAACCATCCTCCACAGAAAGCGGCTGCCCCCTAAGAGACCAATGTTTAAAAACCAGTCCAAAACCACAATGCTCCTGGCCGGTAAGGAACCGAACCAAAAGAGGCACAAAGTCACAGAAAAAACCGACCCTACTGAGACCGCACCCACAATGGCCAGAACTTCGTCAATTGAAGCATAGCGCCAGGCACGCCTGTAAATCCCGAAAAAGTGGTTGCTCAATAAGCGAATTACAGTATAAGGCAAAAAGGTGGCAAGATAAAACTGCCACTGCTCCAGTGGGATCGTTTCAAAGCGAATCAAAAGCGATCCAAGAAAGGCCAGATTGGCAAAGACAATATCTAAAAGAACTAAAAAACTTATGCGCTTCAAGCGACCCATACCCATCCCCTACCATTTCAACTTGTCCCATTTAAATTCGTGATAAAGACAGGAAATCCTGTCACAATCTGCCTAACTCTCCAAGGCTGGCAGAACCTTGGCAGGATCTTGCCAGATAACCTGTCCAAACTGCTCGTCGCCAAGAAGCTGCCTGTGCTGTTCCTTGGCCTCCTCCCTGCAGCCTGGGCAGGGCTGCCAGGGCAGCATGACCACTGCAGTCACTTGGCGAACCCTGTTTGAGTGTGTGAAAATCACGCGCCAGCCGGGACAGTCCTGGCAGAGCCTGATATGCTCCTGCTGGTTTTCGTAAATGTTGTCCGTATCATAGTAAATCTGGCGCCTGCGCTCGAAAAAGTCAGCCTCGCCAAAGATTTCCCCCAGATCAGCCTCGAGGCGGCGGCCCCAAAGTTCAATTATTTCATCGCAAATGGCGGCTACCTGATTGGTAATCGTCTTGGGCTGGGGCTCCAGGCGCGCCTGCGGTTCCTGAACCTTGGAATAGTCCAGACCGGCCAGGGCCAAAAGCAGACCGACATTGATATAGGGCAGGGCGCTTTCAATGGAGTAGCCCCCCTCTAAAACTACTATGTCAGGCTTGAGCATCTCTGTGAGCTGGGCATAGCCCTGGGCGGAAAAGCCCATGTTGGTGATGGGGTCGGAGAAATGATTGTCCTGCCCCGCCGCGTTGATGATATAGTCAGGCTGCCAGTCGCGTAAAATCGGCAGTACCACACGCTCCATGGCTGTCAGCATGCCCTCGTCTCCAGTTCCTGGAGGCAGGGGAATATTGACGGTTTGACCATAGGCGCCAGGTCCTCCCCTTTCGGTAATAAACCCTGTACCCGGGTAAAGGGTGCGGCCGTCCTGATGGAGGGAGATGTGGAGAACCCCCGGATCGTTGTAAAAAATATCTTGGGTGCCGTCGCCATGGTGGGCGTCGGTATCCACAATTGCCACTTTCAATTCAGGGCCGAGGCGGCTCCTGAGATGATCCACCATGATCGCCTCATTGTTCAAAAGGCAAAAGCCCCTGGATCCGTGCACAATGCGATTGGCGTGATGCCCGGGCGGTCTGAGCAGGGCAAAGGCCCGCTGTGCACGGCCGTCCAGCACCAGATCAGACGCTGCAATAGTGCCGCCCGCTGCGATCCGGTGGGATTCGGTTACAGTCTGCTCCAAGCTTGGCAGTACCACATGGGTGCGGAGGATCTCATAATCCTCAGCCAGCCTGGGCCGGTACTCACGGATGGAGGGATGATCGAAGAGACCTTCCTCCTGAATCTGATCCCTGGTATACAAAAGACGCTCCTGCCTTTCGGGATGATCTGGACTGATGGCCCAGTCAAAGGCGGGAAAAAAGACCAATCCTACCTCCGTCACCCATCTTCCCCCCTCACTCTGCAAACTTCCGGTCTCAGCTGGGTTCGCACCATGTGGGTCTGCCCCACTGTTCGAAAGCCCCTCACCATCTGAAAACTTTCCTCTTCCACTATGTAAACTTCGCCGGAAGCATCATAGCCAAGGCTCTCTGCATACTCCCTGGTCTTTTCTTCCGCCAAGCTGCGTGCTTTGCCAAGGTCAAAGAAAAGGGGACGATGCAGATCGCCCTGGTAGCCCATTTCTGGAATCGTAACTTTGCCAAGCTGGGTATCGGCCTGCAATGTTACCCCTACAGTGGCCCTGGCCGCTGCCGCACCAATGGCATTGGCACCGGATGCAAAGGGCAGTACTTCCCAGGGCAGGCCCATGTTATTGGCCAGGGCTGGAATAAAGACAGGGGCAGGTGCCCCTAGACCGACCACGGCTGCAGGCCTCAGCCGGGGCGGATCCAGCACTTCACGGATCGTATAGAGCGGCATGCTTTCCAGTTCTGTATAAAAATCCTCTACCAGCCGGCGCAGCTGGTTAACAAAAGCCTGGAAGACCTCACTGGCCAGTTTTTCGCCGGAAAGTCCCAGGCTTTCTCCCCAGTCTCGCCAGGCTTGCCTGGCTGCCTCCTGGGAGCCAACGCTGGCTAAGCCTAAGGCAGCTGCGGCATCAGTAGGAGTCAGATGTTCTCCGCCTAAACAGACTGGTGTGCCGGCACGTTCTGGACCAATCACGATCCCGGTCCCTGCCTCGTACCTGATGCGGCTGTCGCCGCCTAAACCTGTGGAGCGGGCCAAAACAGCTGGAACTAGAGTCTTATACCCGGAAATGGTGGCACCGTCCCTTTCAAAGAGTACCTCCCCATCCACCACCGCCGCCAGGTCGGTTGTGGTTCCCCCAATATCTACAATCAAAAAATTTGCCTCTGCACACTGGGCCAGGGCCTTAACGCCCATGATGCTGGCGGCCGGCCCCGACAAAATAGACTCGATGGGGCGTTCCGCTGAGTCTTCTAGGGTCATGGTTCCTCCATCAGCCTTGAGAATTAATATTTCTCCGATGGCAGATCCCTGGACTTTCTGCCAGACGCGGAGAAACTCCAGCTGCTGCCGGGCGATGCTGGAGTTTAGATAGGCTGTGACTATGCGCCTAGGAAAGTTGGCCCGGCCTGAAAGCCGGTGGCCCAGGGTGATGATCCCCTTGTGCCACTTGGCAATTTCCTCCTTGAGGCTTTGCTCGTGGGCGGGATTGCGCTGGGAGAATTTGCCTACTATGGCCAGTGCCTCACCGCTTTCACCCAAAACATTCCGGAGCCGACTGACCTGCTCCAACTGGAGGGGACTGATTTCCCTCCCCCGGTGGTCGATATAGCCGTCAAGTTCCACTAGAGTAAAGGGAAAGTCGAGGGACTTCAGGTTCACCCCGGGGCCGGGAACAGTCACAACTTGCGTTGGCGACCCCCGTCCCTCCACAATAGCATTCGTGGACAGGGTTGTGGAAAGGTGCAGTTTTACCGGCTTAGCTTCTTTGTAATGCTCCAACACTTTATGGAGGGCCAGGGTTGTACTGCCAAGCAGATCACTTGGGTCCGTTGGAACTTTAATTAACGCTTCCACTTCTGCGCCCCGCAAAAGTACAGCATCAGTGTTTGTTCCGCCCACATCTATGCCAACCATAAACGCTGCCAACACCACTTCCCCCTTCCCTGTTAAAGCGTCGGACGAGGTCCAACCATGTTTCGCAAACTTGACGACACGGCATAGGTTTCCCCATCATGTACATAGAGACTGACTCGCTTGATCAGGCCAATATTCTTGGCATAGTACTCGTAGGTAACAAAATCATCTGCGTCAATGCTCCGGATTTTCACCGTAACCACCTCGAAAAACGTGCCAAGGGGTACCTTAACGATTTCATCCGTTGCCAGGATCTCCCGGTGATACATTTCATCACTCCAGGCGTGGCCCGGAACCAGCGGAGCCTGCAGCCAAATGAGGTTTCTCGCCGACCCGTAGTCCCTCTGCTCGCGGTAGTCAGCATCAAAGAGGCTCTGCTCCTCATAGAACTCCTCCTCTGCCCAGATCACCCTTACTTCGTCTGGGCCGCATTCGACAACCCGAGCCAGATTGGTGCCGCTCATGTCTTCAATCTGAAGAAGTCCTGAGTCCGCAAAGGTAATCTTGCGGGTGAAGGAAGCGTACTCCATGCCTTCCCCGGCGAAATAATAAGTCATCCCCTCCAGGGGAGGAAAGTAGATACGCAAGTCGCCTGCAGCGGGCAGGAGTTGAACAGTGTTTGCACCCTCCAACTCAGGCTCTTCCCGCGGTTCCATCCAGACAATCACCAGAGCAGCCACTAAGAACATGACGATCAGCGAAAATGTTAGCCGCCAACCCTTTGATTTCATTTAGCAACCCTCACTTTATCTTAATGTTTTTCCATTTGCCGGAATTATAACGCAAGAGCACCAAACCGCTGCGGAGCACCTGATCGGTGACTAAGGCCACCCAGGCACCGTCCAGACCCCAGTGGAACTGGTTGATCAGGATCAAGGCCAGAATAGGCCGGACCAGCATCACGGTGAGGAAAGTAATCACCATAGTAGCTCTTGTATCCCCTGCTCCCCGCAAAGCTCCAGCTAAAATAAACTGAGAAGACTGGAAGGGCTGGACTAACGCCACCAGTTTCAAAATCCTTGCTCCCTGGGCAATAATCTCCGGCTCGTTTGTATAGAGGCTCACAATCTGCCGCCCAAAGAAAAAGAAGATGGCTGCCAGAATCAGGGACGTGATCATACCTATCCTTCTGGTATGGTTGCTGTAGCTTTGGGCCATATCGGGCCGTTTTTTCCCCAGGCTCTGCCCAACCAGGGAAGTGGCGGAAACCGCAAACGCTTGTCCGGTCATAAAAGACAGTGCTTGGATATTCATGCCGATTTGATGAGTGGCATAGACCGCCGTTCCCAAAGAGGCCACCGTCCTGGCATAGACGATCACGCCTGCCCTCATTGCCAGCTGCTCCAGCATGGACGGGATACCGATGTGAATGATGTTGCGCATATGATTCCACTGAATCCGAAAACGCTCTTTGAACTGCAAATGCAGATAGTGATCGCCTTTTAGTACTACCGATAAAGCCATAACAAAAGCTGCCAGCTGACCAATAATCGTAGCCAGTGATGCGCCTGCCACTTCCAGACGGGGAAAGCCAAAGTGGCCGTTAATCAGCACATAGTTGCCGACCACGTTTACCAGATTTGCCGCCAGATTATAGATCATCGCGACCCGGGTGTGTCCCACCCCGCGCAAGGTGGCTGTGAATGTAGATGTCAGGGCCAGGGGAACCAAGCCCACCATTTGGATCTTGAGATAGACTGTTCCGCCGGCCAAAGTCTCCGGATCCGAAGCGCCCATGAAACGCACCATATCTTCGGAGAAAATATAGCCCACAATTGATGAGACCAGCGACAATGTAAAGGTTAAAAACAGGGCCTGACGCAAGATCTCATTGGCCTTTTTCGGCTCTCCGGCCCCGCGGTAGCGGGCCACCAGGGCAGTGGCTCCGACGTTCATGGCGATGAACATCGTCATCAGGAGAAACTTGGGCTGAGTGGTCAACCCTACCGCAGTAATGGCCCAGGCCCCCAAGCCCCCCACCATCATTAGGTCTACCATCGAGGTGAGCTGAGTTAATGTCAGCTCCAGTAAAGAAGGCCAGGCCAGGCGGATAATGTCCGAATAAAGCAGGGAGGAAGTGATTCCCTCCGGCAGTTTTCGGCTGACACGTCCTTCCCCCGTATCCTCTGTACCGGTTTCTACTAAATCTAATGCTAAACGACGGTGAGCTTTCTCACCCGTTTCCATTTGATCCTGTTGTACTTTTGACATTTTATCTTTCCTTTATCCATATAATCTGCCTGTCTACACCCTCCCAAATCCTTGCAGTTCAGGCTGTTGTGTGGAAAACTGCGGGCAGGACGGGCCCAATTTTTTTAATGTGCCCTCTGCCCCTGCCTTATATTAATTCCCCAAAAGGATGCCCAATCCTCCATGCCCTTGCATACTCACCCCTTACGCGGGAAGAATAAGCTTGGGAGTGATGACCAGATGAGACGTCGACGAGGTATCATGTCGGAGCGGCTCAAATATGAGCTCGCCGATGAACTCGGCTTTTCGCACAAAGTGAAGGACGGGGATTGGGGCAACATCACAACCCGCGAGGCTGGATCTCTAGTCAGGGCTGCCATCGAACGCGCTGAAAAGCAGATGGGCCCTAGGGGATCTGGACCTGGCTAAAAAAGTGCACCCCAGATTCTGGGGTGCGCTTCTTTATCGCGAGGAAGTATTGATATAAACGCCGCTGCGAGGTCCAATCCAGCGATGCTGCACACGTAAAGTGATTTTGCCCTGGGGCACTCCTGAGATGAAAAAGTAACCGTCTCGACCGGTACGTACGGTCTTTCCGGTTCCAACAATCGTCACATCGGCGTTTCTCAGGGGCCTGAAATTGGGATCATGATTGGGTACTACGGTGTAGCGAATGTAATCGTCATAGGGGTCGTAAGACAGGTAACCCCACACCTCAGCTCGGTAGCGGGGTGACGGTTCCACTACAACCGGCACATTCAAGTTAAGCAAAACCCTTCCCTGACAGCCGGACAAGAAAACTGCTATCATCAGCAATGCTGCTAAAGGCAGCATCTTCTTCATAAAAAATCCCTCCAGTTCCAACCCTTGATCCATTCTATCAGACTATTCGGGAGGAAGTGCCAGTTTCTTACTGTCAGCGGGCTTTTTTTCTTTAAACTACAGGGCCGATTGTGTGGCTTTCATTAATGATTTTTACCGGAAGTGTAATTTGTACTGTTTCTGCATTGTCTTCAATCTGGCCCAGCAGGATGCGGGCCACTTCCTGGCCGAGGCGGTAGACAGGCTGCTGTACAGTAGTTAAAGGCGGAGTCAAGTATTGACCCACCTCAATTCCGTCAAATCCCATAACAGACACTTGGCCCGGCACCTCAACGCCGGCCTCGGTCAGGGCCTGCAGGGCCCCGATGGCCATTAGATCATTGCAGGCGAAAATCGCGGTCACTTCACCCTTTTCGATCAGAGAAAGATGCTGGCGAACCGCGTGGTAACCTCCCTGGCGGGTAAAATCACCGGGCCAGATCAAATCTTCCCGGGGAGCAAGCCCCAGGGCAGCAAGCCCGTCATAGTAGCCGGCCAGGCGTTTTTCAGTAGAGACCAGACCTGGCTCGCCCGTGATCGTGGCAATCCGCCTATGACCCAAAGAGCTTAGGGTCAGCACAGCCTCAAAGGATCCGCCCCGATTATCCCCGTCCACCCAGGATACCCCTTCGTCCACCGTACTGCCTAGAAAGGCAAAGGGCACATCGGTTTGGCGCAGAAGCTTAATCCGGTCGTCTTCGATCAAGGGTTCGGTGAGGATGATTCCGTCCACCCTGCTGTGGGCGACCAGCTGCTTGATCATCGCGGTCACGTTTTCCCTCTGGGCCTGGGGAATCAACAAGCTGTACCCGTTGGCAAATAAAGTTTCACTCACACCCTGCAAATACTCGAGAAAAAACGGATCCGCAATCGTCCGGGGGGCTTTGGGGAACATCAGCCCAATTGTCTTGGTGCACCTTCTGGCCAAGTTGCTGGCCACCAGGTGCGGCTGGTAATTGTAGCGTTTGGCCATGTCCAAAATTAACGCTTTGGTCTCCGGCTTTACTCTGGGATCATCTGCCAAGGCCCTGGAAACCGTGGCTTTAGAAAAACCGCACTTTTTCGCCAACTCGGCCATGGTGATTTTGTTCAGCAATTGACCCTACCTCTTTCTCCCGTCAAGATAGCGGTTCTTGCGCAGAGCAAGCACAATGGCGGGAACCAGGATGATCTGCAGAATAATGCCTGGCAAAGCGTTCACCAAGGCGCCTGCCACAAAGACCTGCCAGGTAAAGGGATTCCCGGCCAGTCCGTACAGGATAAAACTGACCATGCCCCACACCACTCGGCCTCCGGCCATGCCCAGAATCAGGCTGACGTAGACAAAGGCGTTGTGGCGCGGCAGATGGCGGTAGAACCAGGCGGTCAGAAGACCATAAGCACCCAGCTCAAAGGCCATGGCCACCGCCGTGGGAAAGAGCGGAGGCATCCCCAAGAGGAAACTGCGCAGGAGAGGCAGAATAAATCCAACTAAGGCAGCCACCGGGCTCCCCAGCACAAAGCCGCCTAACAGGACAGGCAGATGCATGGGGAGGAGCCTTTGCCCCAGGCCTGGAATTTGAGCAGTGAGAAATGGCAGCACTAAGCCTGCCGCGATCAGTAAGCCTGCAAGCGTAATTTGTTTCACCGAAAGTTTGCGCATAGAAATCTCCACCGTTCATATAAATTTAGCTAAGGCACAGACTACACAAGAGGTGATGGCTATGAAACGAGAACCCGCAAAGGACGAACTGCGGCAAAGGCTCACTCCCGAGCAATTTCATGTCACTCAGGAAAACGGAACCGAGCCTCCCTTTCAAAATGCCTACTGGGATAATACCAAACCAGGCATCTACGTAGATATAGTTTCGGGAGAGCCGCTGTTCTCCTCGGAGGATCAGTATGATGCGGGCTGCGGCTGGCCAAGTTTCACCAAACCTATCTCCCAGGCGGCGGTCGGCTTCGCCAAGGATACTTCCCACGGCATGATCCGCACTGAAGTGCGGAGCACAGATGCAGATTCACATCTTGGCCATGTCTTTACCGACGGACCGCCGGATGCGGGCGGTCTGCGCTACTGCATCAACAGCGCCGCCCTGCGCTTTATTCCCAAGGAAGATTTGGAGAAAGAGGGCTACGGCCATTTGCTCAGTCTATTCCAGGATTGACTGAATCATCTGGGCCACACCATCATCATCATTGGCGGCGGTCACAAGATCGGCCGCCTCTTTTACGATCTCGGGAGCGTTTTCCATCGCCACGCCCAGACCCGCCCACTTCAGCATGGCCAAGTCGTTGATCCCGTCACCAATAGCCACCACTTCACTGGGCTTGATGCCAAGGGGCCCGACCACCTCCGCGAGGCCGGCCGCCTTGGTTACACCCTTGCGATTGATCTCAACATTGTTTGCTGCTGAGGAAGATACTTCAAACTTGTTCCAACTGGTTACAAGTTCCCGGATTTCAGAAATAATGCTTAAATCCGGATCATACATGCCAATTTTAAGACACTCCCCGACAACGCTTCCGTCTTCGCCGCAGCTGCCGTTCGTCCAGTAATGCACCGCATACTCCCGGGCCAGGGCCAACAGTTTCGGCACCTCGCCGCAAGGCAGGGCATATCTAGACAGAAGCCTGTTGTGATTTTCCCAGACTTCGGCACCATTGGAAATAATCATGGGCGCTTCAGATGAAACGGTATCCCAATAGGGCTCAGACGATGAACGGCTCCGCCCTGTTGCAAAGGAAACAATCAGTCCTGATTGTTCCGCTTTTCTGATCCAATGGAGGTTTTGGCTGGAAATTTCCTTGCGGCTGTTTAATAAAGTCCCATCTAAATCTAAGGCGATGAGTTTATACTTGCTCATATATTCCCTCCACTTGTCTCTTGCTTCTAGAGTTCTTCACCGTTCCACCATACCCTTCCCCCATTATTAGGTCAACTGCAGCAGGAAAACCAGGCCGCTTGTGGAAAGAGACAGGAACATGGAAGGAGATGATACAATGGCCTTTACTCTAACACTCGGCAGTAAAGCCCCTGACTTCAGATTGCTGGCCACAGACGGCAAGCACTATAGTCTCAGCGATTTCACCAGTGACTATCTTGTTGTCTTTTTCACCTGCAACCACTGCCCCTATGTTAAGAACTCCGATGAAATCACCCGCCAAACGGCGGAAAAGTTCCAAAAACGGGGTGTTGACTTTGTCGCCATCAACTCCAACAGTCCCAATACCTATGAAGAAGACTCCTATGACAATATGGTGAAGCGCATGGATGAGCATCGCTTCCCCTGGACTTACCTGGTTGATTCCACCCAGGATACAGCCAAAGCCTATGGTGCTCTGCGGACTCCTCACTTTTTCGTATTTGACCAGGAACGCAAATTGGTCTACACCGGCCGTGCGGTGGATAACCCCCGTGAACCCGAGTTAATCACATCCTATGACTTGGAAAATGCTTTAGAGGAGCTGCTAACCGGCAAGGAAGTCACAACTCCCCTGACCAATCCCATCGGCTGCAATGTCAAATGGGACGGCAAAGACCCACACTGGATGCCGGTGGAGGCCTGTGATCTAGTCTAATGATCAGCCAGAGACGCTGGTGCGCTGAGCGCCCCGGCGTCTTTTTTATGCCAAATAATCGGAAAGCAGGTCGAGGATATCCTTGGCTGTTGGGGGACATCCCGGCACATGGGCAGTAAAGCCTCTGGCACAGCTGCCGATACCTACTTGCTCTCCTCCCTTGCCCCTAAACCCCTGCCCAATCACAATGGGTACCGGAACCAGGCCAAAAAGTCCCTTTTCCTCCAGGCGGGCTAAGGCATGGAGCAGGCTGCCGTAACAGGCCGAACAGGCTTGGTCTTCCTGGATAACGCGGGCAAGGTTTTCCACCTGTCTAGTCGGTTTGATTCTGGATACTGTGTGTTGGGTGTTGAGCACCACCGCCTCACTGGAGTCTCGGCAGATCCTGCCTACACCAAGTTTTTCGGCCAGACCAATATAGGGTATCTCTTCAGGCTGATAACCTAAGAGAAGGGCCACATAAGAATCTACCAACACCGGGTCTGTTCCAACTATAACCCGGTCCATCTGAACCGGATTGCCGCCTTCTTCAAAGTCCAGATCACCGAAGAGGCCGTCTACTACCACCAAGTGGGTTTTTATCGCCTTGTTCAAGTAGGCGATAGGTTTATGGAGGCCCAGGGTGTGGAATCTGCGCTTTTCCCGGTTCGGGATGCAGCCTTTGAGATTTTTCAGAGCACAGGTAATCTTGGTCTGGCAGTGGCCTTTAAGTACTGGGAAATTGATCAAATAGTCGACGCGGTTCAGCTCATCGCATACTTCAAGCTCCAATTCTTCCACCTTACGGACATGGGCCGTATCCTGCTGCAAGTCCACCAACTCAACATCGTACTTTTTGGCCAGCTCAGCATAGCCGCACACCCTAAAGGCCCTTTCTGTACTGTCGCCAACCCAGGAGCCCTCCAGGATAGCCAAATTGTAAAATCCTGCCTCCTGCAGGTATTGTATAACACCTTCCACGAGTCTGGGATCGGTAGTGGCTCCCTCATGTGCGGGCCGGGCCACAACCAGATTCGGTTTGAGCCCAATCCGGGCTCCGGCAGGAATCATGCCCTTGAGTTCCATTTCACTTAAGAGCTCTCTAATCATAGCTATCGGATCTTGACCATAACTGACATAAATTTGCTCAATGCTGCCCAAGCATGTCACCCTCTCCGCCTTCGTTTTTGGGACAACTTCCCTCTATAATAGCATAAAATGTCACACCTATGGAGGATAAAAGGTCCGGGCCTTGAACTCTCTAGGCAATAGTGATCCTAGGGGGACTGGGTATGGACGCTGAAACGATGTTTTTGAGCATGGAGGACGGGGCCGATGTCTTTGTCCGCACTTGGCCGGCGGTACAGCATCCCCGGGGGGTGCTGCAAATTGCCCATGGCATGGCCGAGCACAGCGCCCGCTATGCAGCTTTCGCTAAGCTCTGCAATGAGCACGGCTTTATTGTGGTGGC
>JAAYOM010000110.1 GCA_012520315.1 Bacillota bacterium
AGTTGGAGACAGGAGATTTTAATTGATTCAACTTTGAAGTTTTAGAAGTGGAGTATAACTGTCACCGGAAATTTTCCGGGTGATATGGCAAAATCTAAGGGGTGAAATCTGTGACCTGCAGTTTGCTTGAATATTATCGCAAGCACGGTCCCATGACCGAGATCAAGGAGATGGACAGTCTTGTTGCGGATATTCCAGCGGATATCCCTACAATCGTAAGTTATGTCCAAAATATTCTTTTGCATGAACACTGGAGTGAAGCCTATGGGGTAGAACTGAGCGACGCAAGGCGCCAAGAGCCTCTCATGCGCAGCTTCGAGGAAAAGCTGGTATTTCTAAAGGGTAAGGGCTTTACACATGTAAGTGAGGGAAGGACTAATCAAGACAAGATGATTGGCATCTGCCGCGATTTTTCTGTTGTCTCTGCAGCGCTTTGCCGAGAAGCGGGGATTCCTGCCAGAGCGCGCTGCGGATTTGCCGCCTATTTCGAACCAGCCAAGTACATAGACCACTGGGTGTTAGAGTACTGGCATCAAGAACAGGAAAGATGGATCATGGCAGATGCGCAGCTGGATGAACTGCAGCAAAGTGCTCTCAAAATAGAGTTCGACCCACTTGACATCGATGTTGAACAGTTCATTACCGCACCACGAGCCTGGCTCATGTGCCGCCAGGGAAAGGCTAACCCTGACCTTTTCGGCATCTTTCAATGGTGGGGTTATGATTACCTGAGATGCAACCTGCTCCTCGATGCAAACTCCCTGCTGAAAATGCCTATGCAGCCCTGGGACGGCTGGGATGGCTACAAGATCCTTCCCCTGGACAGATGGACTGAAGCAGATTATGCCGTCCTGGATAAACTGGCGTCCTTAGCTCTCCTGGCGGATCAGGATTTTCAAACCTTCTCCGATTTTGTTTCACGCCACGAAAAGATCAGGGTACCCACTGACCTTGCAGAAGTGTACACTCCAACATCCTAGCCCTCTCGGGCCTGACTCAGCATGCTGAATTCTAGTCCAGTAGATGCTTCAGCTCCCGCAGCACAGGTATAACTTCACGCTCAAACCAAGAATTCCGCTTCAGCCAGCCAATGTTCAAAGGTGACGGGTGAACTAGGGGCATAAAGCGGGGCAGATACTCGCGAAAATTCCTCACCGTTTCGGTCAGATTCTCCTTGCGCCTCTCGCCTAGATAATACTTCTGTGCATAACTCCCAACTAAAAGAATTGTTTTCACATCTGGCATCGCCTCAAGCAATGGGGGATGCCATTTTTCTGCAAAGCCCTTGCGCGGCGGCTTGTCACCAGATTTGGCTTTGCCCGGAAAGTAAAAGTCCATCGGCAGCTGGGCTATTTTCTCCGATCCGTAAAACTCCTCTCGGGTCACATCCAGCCACTCCCGGAGACGGTCTCCGCTGGGATCGTTCCAAAACAGGCGTGTCTCTTCCGCTTTGCGTCCTGGAGCCTGCCCCACTATAACCAGGCGGGCCTCTTCTGACGCCTTAAACAGGGGCGGTATTCCCCTCTTGGTATAGTCCTCGTTCATCGGATCTGCCATGATGGCCTGCTGAATGTCTTCGAATGTGGTCACAGCACTCATCTCCCTAGATCAATATTTACACGCCTAGTATGGTTTTATTATCCCAAGAAAGATCTTCAGAGTCAATCGTTCTGTCACGCTCCACGCGCTTAGACCAGGCACAAAATGTCGAAATACCTAACAATTGCCTGGACTAACAAAGGATTTTCTTAACCTATGTAGAACAAAAAGTGACAAACTGGACTGGTGAGCACATAGACCATGAAACTGCACTCTGCGAGCAGTGTTTTGAGGGCGCTTTGCTGTCACAAGTGAGGTGTTATGATGAAGCGAACGATCAGTTTCCGTCCTTATGTCATAATCATCGCGTTAGTTGTGGTCGTTTTCCTCGTGTCCAACTACTTTTTGATCCTTTCCATTGAAGACACCTTTTTTAAGTTTCTGGAAAAACAGTACATTAACTATGCTACCATCTATTCCCACGAACTGACCAAGACAGCCGAGGCCTATCGGATCACCAATGATATATTGGAAAGAAAAATCGTCAGCTCCATTCGTACAGTCGCGCTTTATTCAAACCAGATGACTAGCGAAGCACTGGTTGATCTGGCTGATACCCTTGCGGTTGATGATATATTTTTGTATAACCCTGCCGGCGAAATTGAATACTCAACCCGAGCAGAGTATTTAGGCTGGCTCGCCACGCCAGGCCATCCGGTACATGATTTTATGATCAGCAATCTCACAACCTACATTGAAGACATCCGCCCGGATACTGAATCGGGTGAGTATTACAAGTATGGCTATCTTCGCATAGAAGATGGCCGTTTTATCCAGCTGGGAGTTCATGCTAATCTAGTGGAGAACTTCCTGGCTCCCTTCGAAATCGAACGTCTGCTTGACGAAATCAGTGGTTTTGATTTTGTGGATCATGTCTACTACATCCATCCCGATTTAACGGTGAGCGGCTGCTGCGACACCGACGTCGTCGGTTTTCAGTTGAAACATCCCGATGTTATTGAAGCTCTCGAGACCAGGACCACCTTCTCCTGGCGTCGCCAGGTCGAAGGGCAGAACAGGGAAATCTATGAAATCTTTATCCCCATTTTTGTGGGAGATGATTTCGGCGGCACGCTTGCAGTTGCCAAAACGACAGAGGAAGCTGAGGCTATTATACGCACCGCCATCAATCTAAGTTTAGCAGTCAGCATCATCGTGTTTGCCAGCTTCATCTATATTATGCTCTCCAACTATCGTCACAACAAACGATTAGTGTCCCTCGCCTACAGCGATGCCCTTACGGGGCTGCCCAACAATGCCAGCCTGCAGGAAGTGCTGACAGAGACCTTAAGTCAGCCATTCCAGAACGAGCAGGCGATCGCCATGATTCATTGTCAAAACTTGAGCATGATTAACTCTACCTATGGCCTTGAAGCAGGAGCACGAGTCATTAAGGAACTGGCCGGGAAGCTAGATACTTTCACATCAGACTCAAGGCAGCTCTTCCGTTTCGATGTGAGCCGCTTCGTACTCCTCATTTCTAACTACCAAGGGAGAGATGAACTGGAACTCTTGGCCAGGAGTATCATCGATAAACTCGTGCCTTCCATGGACATTGTAGGCAGGCCGATTGACATTAAAATGGGTCTGGTTACGCTTGTCCCCTATCAGCAGGCAGTGGATGTGCTTACCCGGGCCACCATGGTCATGCACCATCTCGACATCACCAAGAACAGTACGAGATATGCCTTTTTTGATGAGGAGATCGAGCAGAAGCTGCAGCGGGAAGAGACCATAGCCAAGGAGATGGCAGAGTTTTTGACTGACAGGCACCTCGGTACTTTCCACTTGGAATACCAACCCAAAGTTGCGCTGGCATCGAATCAAATAATTGGCTTCGAAGCCCTCTCCCGCATGACATCGCCGACCCTAGGACGAGTATCGCCGCTGGAGTTTATCTGTATTGCGGAGCGGCAGGAAATGATCATCGCCCTGGGCTACTGGGCCTTAGAGACAGCCTGCCAGTTTATTAATAAACTAAGAGCGGCAGGATACAGCGGGCTCTACGTTGCAGTCAATATTTCCGTAGTTCAGCTCCTGCAGGAAAATTTCCCCAAAGAAGTGGAAAAAATCGTGTCCAAAGCAGGCATCGACCCCTGCAGTCTGCAGCTGGAAATCACTGAATCGGTGCTGATCGAGGATTTTGATGATATCCAAAGCAAACTGCATTCCCTGCGCGATTTGGGCCTGACTGTTGCCCTCGATGACTTTGGCACAGGCTATTCTGCCCTCTCTCGCATGGGAGAGCTGGCCGTTGATGTGATCAAGATTGATAAGAGCTTCATCGACAAAATCTTGGTGGAAAACCAGCAAAGGCAAATCATCCAGGAACTGATTGCCCTATGCCACAAACTGGATCTGCCGGTAGTGGCTGAAGGCGTGGAGACTGAAGAACAGAGGGAGTATCTACTGGCAGTAAACTGCGACATTATGCAGGGTTATCTGTTTAGTAAACCTTTGCCTGAGGACCTTGCGCTACAAAAATTGCAGGGACAAAGCTAGTTGGTTCTGCCCTTTCTTAAACAGCTGACTTTTCCCTCAGTTCCAAAATATGCTTGTTGAGGGGAGGGTTCTTCCTGGCTATGGAGAATACCTATTCTTAACAAAACAGGGAAATCGAGGTGGTCGTATGCGCAAGAAAACTGTATCCTCCGTGTCACCCGTCGGAATTGTCACTGTATTGCTCATGATTCTGTTGATTCTCACTACCGGTTGCCTAACAAATCCAGTTACAGGCCGGCCAGGTCCTTCCTGGCAAGTTCCCCTAAGAATCCCCCTGATTGCTGCCGAAATTACTGTCACCGATCTTTTGGATCAGGTTGATTTTGAAGCCGAACCTGGTGAAGATGGCGGTTTTCAAGCGCAGTTTTCCATGGAAAAAGCCTTTGATTTAGAAGGGGTCGAGGTATCCTTTGACCCGACTATAATTACAGTAGATGCCGTTGAGATTCCACCGGGGGTCATCACTAGTTTTTCCTTCGCAACCAAACTCGATCTGACTGAGCTCTGGTCAGACGGGGTGCTGGAAGAAATAGCCTTCAGCGGCGGCAGCTTAACGATTGACCTAAACGCTGATGCCAATGCAGCAATTACAGCCATAGCAGTGGGCGACCACAGGCAAGATGGCAACTCCTTGAACCTGAAGGGAGTGAAAATAGTCGACAAGGCTGAACTTAAGGTCGAGGGAACCTTATCGGACACGGATGC
>JAAYOM010000019.1 GCA_012520315.1 Bacillota bacterium
AACAGTAACTTTATCACCAGGTAGAATCCGAATGAAGTTCATACGCATCTTGCCGGAGATGTGAGCCAATACTTTATGCCCATTCTCTAATTCTACACGAAACATGGCATTTGGCAATGGTTCAACAACAATACCTTCAACTTCAATGGCATCATCCTTGGCCATACTGATTATTCCTCCTCTCCTAAGTTCTCCACATGACTATGCTGTTCCAAAAAATCCCGAATTGCTTTGTCATCCAGCGGTGCCTCAAGAATGACCCCGTGGGCAATCAAATGCTTCACATTCTTGCGTTTAGGACGATCAACCTTGCGCACAAAGCCGTCTGCAAGCCTGACATGATTGTCCTGACAGGACTCAATTACCACGTACTTCTTCCCAGAATCCCGCCCCATCCTTGATGTCACCAATTGTCCTATTTTCAAGAGTCCCATTTTCCTCTCCTACAAAATCGTAAGAACCACGGGCCCTTCATCAGTGATAGCAACAGTGTGTTCGAAATGAGCTGACCATTTGCTGTCCCGTGTTACAACTGTCCAGTTATCTTCCAAAACCTGCACATGGTAACTTCCCACATTAACCATTGGCTCGATTGCCAAGGTCATGCCAGACTTCAAACGTGGGCCCCTCCCAGGGGGTCCGAAATTCGGAATTTGTGGTGCTTCGTGCATATTGCGGCCAATTCCGTGTCCCACAAAGTCCCGAACTACGGAAAATCCCCGCTCTTCAGCACACTTTTGCACAGCATGGGAGATATCGGAAAGGCGATTACCGACCCTAGCCTGCTCGATGCCCTGAAAGAGAGCTTCCTCTGTGGTCTGCAGCAAGAGCTGAACCTCAGGGTCTACTTCACCCACTGGATAGGTCCAGGCGCTGTCACCGCAAAAACCATCGACAAACGCTCCAATATCTACACTTATGATTGATCCTTCTTGGAGGACCACGTCTTTGCTGGGGATCCCGTGCACAACCACCTCGTTGACGGAGGCGCAGATTGAAGCAGGATACCCCTGATAGCCTTTGAAAGCCGGAATTGCATTTTGTTTGAGTATAAACTCTTCTACAGCCCGATCCAAGTCCAAGGTAGTCACCCCTGGTTTGATCAGCTCCCGGACCAGTTCATGGGCCTGAGCGACCACCTGTCCAGCTCTGAGCATGGCTTGAATCTCTTCTGCGGATTTTAGTATAATCATCGGGCTTCACCGACAGTGCCTTCTTCGACCAGCTTCTGCAGATAATGGTCTACATCAGCAAAGACCTCATCAATGGGCCTCACTCCGTCAATACTATACAGGCGGCCATTTTGGCCGTAGTAGTGAAGAACGGGATGAGTCTGCCTCATATAGACTGCAAGGCGTCTGCGGGCGGTCTCCTCTGTGTCATCGGAACGACGATACAAATCACCGCCGCATTTGTCACAAATGCCTTTGCCCTTGGCTCGATAGTGATCCAGATGATACACCGCGCCGCAGCTGCTGCACATCCGCCTTTTCGCAATTCTTTCAATGGCCTCCACATGTGATACACGAATATCAACGGCCATTTGAACACCCAAACCGCTCTTGATCAAACGTTGATCTAGCTCCCGGGCTTGCAGCACTGTTCTGGGGAATCCATCCAGTATCCACCCCCGGCTGCAGTCTGGTTGAATGATGCGCTCATGGACTACTCGAATGGCTAACTCATCAGGGATCAGTTCACCCTTGCTGATATAGCCATTGGCCTCTTCACCCAAATCGGCACCTGAAGCTATCGACTCGCGAATAATGCTACCTGTAGAGATGTGTGGTATCCCGTACTTTTCGGAAATCCTATCTCCCTGGGTACCCTTACCCGCACCGGGCAAGCCCAGCAACACCAATCGCATCTGTCTTCCTCCTTTTATTTAAGGAAACCTTCGTAGTGCCTCATGAGCAAGTGGGCTTCTATTTGCTGCATTGTGTCAAGTGCCACACCTACAATAATCAAAATCCCAGTACCGCCAAAGGAAAGGATATTGGAAGGAATCCTTGTTACAGCACCAACAACAAATGGTAGGACGGCAATGCCTGCCAGGAAAAATGCACCCGGCAGAGTGATCCTCGAAAGAATCTTATCCAGATAGTCCGAAGTAGGTTTACCAGGTCTAAGTCCTGGAATGTATCCACCGTTCTTCTTCATGTTTGTAGCAACCTCAATTGGGTTAAAGGTCACTGCGGTGTAAAAGTACGTGAAGAAGATGACAAGAACCACATAAAGAAAATTATATCCAAATGTGCCATAGCCTACCCAGCGGTTGATTCCCTGCACAGCAGGAATGAACTGAGCCAAGGTCAGGGGGAACGTCAACACAGACGAAGCAAAAATGACTGGAATTACCCCTGCCTGGTTTACCTTCAAGGGAATGTGGGTTGATTGCCCGCCGTAGACCCTGCGGCCTACCACACGCTTGGCATATTGAACCGGAACCCGGCGTTCACCTCTGGTAATCATCACTACAGCACCAATCACAAGGACCGTGATCAGCAAATACACAATTAGACTTGCCCAGTGCAATCCGCCTTCGCCGACTGCCCTGATCGCATTGGCATATTGAGTCGGCATTGCAGCCACAATGTTAACAAAGATGAGCAGCGAAATGCCATTGCCGATCCCCTTTTCGGAGATCATCTCACCAAGCCACACCGTGAACATGGTACCCGCAGTTAGGGTCAGCGCAATCAAAGATAAGGTGAAGAATCCTCCATCAGCGACTACACCCCATGTCCGGGCCATCATAGTGGTACCAACAGCTTGGATGATAGCCAGCACGACCGTTGCATAACGGGTGTACTTGGCGATTACTTTCCGACCCTCAGGCCCTTCCTTGGACAGCTTTTCCAGGCTAGGCACCACGATGCCTAGCAGGTTCATGACAATTGAAGCGGTAATGTATGGGCTGACACCCTGTGCAAATATTGTGAAGCGTTCTAAAGCACCCCCGGTGAAAAGGTTCAAGAACCCAAAGATGTTGCCACCGTCGACCCCTAATTGCTGGGCCAAACCTACTGCATCTACACCAGGAACCGGTACAAAAGACCCAATTCTGTAGACTGCGAGCAAGGTAATGGTATAGAGGATCTTCCTCCTTAAATCGGGGATCTTCATAGCATTTCTCATTGCAGCTAGCAACTAGATCACCTCTACTGTTCCGCCAGCCTCTTCGATTTTGGCTGCTGCCGATTTTGTGAAACTGTGAGCCTGCACCGTTAACGCATGATTGATCTCGCCGTTACCGAGAATCTTAATCCCGTCGTTGACTTTCTTTACAAGCCCAGATTCAATCAAGAGCTCGGGAGTGATCACTGTACCCGGTGCGAACCGATTCAGGTCATTTAACTTGACTTCAGCATAGACTTTTTGAAACACATTAGTGAATCCCCGTTTAGGCAGACGCCTTACCAAAGGCGTTTGGCCTCCTTCAAAGTATCGGCCTTTACCGCCGCCAGAACGCTGGCCCTGGCCTTTGTGACCCCTTCCAGAAGTCTTGCCCCAACCGGAAGCTATGCCGCGCCCTACTCTTTTCCTTTTATGCGTGCTACCTTCTGCGGGTTTAAGTTCATGAATCCGCACACTTACACCCCCTCTGACTAATCTAGTTCTTCCACTTCTAGTAAATGCCTTACCTTGTGGATCATACCCCGAATGGCGGGGTTATCGTCATGGACAACGGACGTGCCGAGTTTTTTCAAACCAAGGGCTGC
>JAAYOM010000111.1 GCA_012520315.1 Bacillota bacterium
ATCGGCTCCAAATCCTCAAAGGCCGGTCCGGCAAGGAGAAGGGGAATCACAAGGTCACTGTTTTTTAAACCTGAATGATTGCCCTTCTGGATCCCAGGGCCATAGGGAATTTTGGGGGAATCAAGCAAACCTACAATATCTCCCACCAAGGGGTGCATCAGATAGTTGAACAGGTTGGGCGGCGCTGCTGGATAGATGTGGTCTTTTGTCCTTCTGAACCATTCGTCCCTGGACATAAAGTCCCCCAGGCCCAGTTCTGCGTAACCGAAATAATCTTCGCCTACATACTCATAGGCATACTGCCCTTCCCTGTGTGTAATGTCAAAATAACCCGTGGCGGTATACCCCCGGACGATGTCATCAGACAGGCGAATTAACGCTATCTGTACTTCCGTTTCCTCGGCAATCTTCTTGGCCAGCCTTGCTTTCTGGCCCTCATCATGCAAATAGATGTTAGGATGGGCCAAGTAACGCAGTTCACTCGAGACAGCCGCCTCGATGACCTCGTCATACCTAACCGTTTCGACACCTTTGGTCGTCATGCCGTGATCTGCATAGAGAACAAGATTGACATCTTCCAGCTTTCCCCCCCGGGCTGCCAGCCCGAGGTAGCGATCAAAGGTGTGCAAGCTGTCTAGATGCTTTTCTGTTCCGCAGAGATGGCCCATTACGTCGCTGTGAAACCAGTAGAACTCTACCACATCTTGAGTTTCCCAAATCCGTTCCAGGTTGAGGAGGGACAGTCCTGCCAAATGATGTAAACCAGGTATGCCCAGGGCAAACTGATGTCTGTTGCGGCGATCGAATCCTAGAATCAGCTCCAGAGAGATTGGAATATTGCCGACTGTTGCACCGGACTCCCGATCGAGATGGCCCCAACCGACAAACTTACCCTCGAAACTGTCTAAACCTTCCTTAAGGCGCGGCATGATAATTTCTGTTGCGCCGGGGTAGAGTGTGATTCCATGTTTTACCTTTTGTCCCGTGTGGAACAACTTGGCAATATTAGGCAGTCTCCCAGCCTCCAGCTCCCTAAAGAAGTCTGCAGAAAAAAATCCATCCACATGGAGGATTAGAAACTTATCGGTCCTTTCCCGGGCCGAGGCTGTAAAGCTAGGTAAAAAAACGAGAATAACCAGCATAGCGACGAAAATTGTGCTTCGATAAATTCTAGATGGTAACTTCAAACTGTAGTTCTCCTCTCCAACTATAGACTTTTCGGTTATTGGCCAATTAACCAATACTTGAGCGCCTGTAGGCGCTCGCCATTGGCCCAGGCCAACAACCCTTCAACCAGATTTACTGAAATTGCTCCTCCGCTCAGCGCTGCAATAGAGCGCAGGGGCATCTCGCGAGTGCTAGTCCAGCTCATAATCCACAAAGGATCGGACTCATCTGTTGCACCAGTCATCTTCCACAAATATTTCTTGGCAAGAACAAAAACCAGCCGCCCTATCAAGGTTGCCTGCAGATCCTCCAAGGTCGAATTCTTGTGGAAGCGCTTCTCTCCGCTTGGCGCCGCAGGAAATTCCCTGCCATAGACGGCCTGGAATTCTGACCCGGGAATTTCCTGCTTGCATTCTCTTAAGCGGTAATAAGCAGGAGCAGATTCCCGGTAATCAGGCACCTGAATCTCAGGGCAAGTCGACTCGATTTGCACAATGCCCGAAAGGGGCAGCTCGCGGGAAGATGGCCCTATTGAAATCTGATATTCTCCGGCCTCTACATGCCAGTCCTTGATCTCCACATTGTAATAGGCAAAAGAACGGGAATCCAGCACAAACTCCACTGTCTTGACTTCACCCGGCTCGAGCCGGATCTTTTTGAAGCCCTTCAGTTCACGGGGGGCCCTAAACAGCACTGAGTCTGGCTTGCCGACATAGAGCTGAACAATTTCGGAGCCTGTCCGGGAACCTGCATTTTTCACTGTACAGCGCACCGTGAGGGATTCTGTATCGCGCATCTTCTTGGCTGAAAGCTCCAACTCGGCGTAGCTAAACTCAGTGTAACTCAAGCCAAAGCCAAAGGGAAAAAGGACATCTTGTTCTGCGGCATCGTAATGCCTGTAGCCGACAAAAATGCTCTCCCGATACTCGGTCTGGGCGCGATCATAGGCAAAATACCGGTTGGCAAGGCAGTCGTCTAGATTCAAAGGATAACTCTCAGAGAGTTTCCCCGCTGGATTGACCTTGCCGTAAAGAATATCCAAAGCGGCACCACTTCCGCCCTGTCCCCCCAAGTATGTATGCAATACTCCCTTGACATCTTTCAGCCAAGGCATTGTCACCGGCGATCCTGCAGATAAAACAACCACTGTATTGGGGTTCACTGCGGCAACTCGCCTAATCAGCTCATTATGGCTGGGGGGCAGATCTAGGTGAGTGCGATCATAGCCTTCTGATTCAAATCTAGCCGTCAGCCCCGCAAAAATGAGTGCAACATCCGCCTTACCTGCTGCTTCGCAGGCCTCGGCAATCAAGTCTTCATTTACCTCATCGTGCTCCAGTTCATAGCCCTTGGCATAGATGTACTGCTTTTGCGATTCCTCCAGGGCGGTTAGGATAGTATCAAGCCTGCTCGGATTGATCAAAGAGCTGCCTGCACCTTGATAGCGCGGCTGTTGGGCGAACTGTCCCAGAACCGCAATAGTCTGCCCTGCAGAGAGGGGCAGTATCTCATCTGCGTTTTTGAGCAGCACCGCTGATTCCGCGGCAATTTTCCGGGCTAAGGCATGATGGGCCTCGAAGTCACAGCGAAATTCCCCCTTAACAGCTGTACCCTTGGCAACCAAGTCCAGTACACGTCGGACTGATTTATTCAACATCTGTTCTGTCAGTCGGCCTGAATTTAAAGCTTTCCTGATCTGGGCTGCACTGACGCCGTGGGATGCCGGCATCTCCAGATCTAAACCTGCCCTAAGGCTAAGGGCAGGATCATTTACAGCACCCCAGTCAGAAATCGCAGCACCTGTAAAGCCCCACTCCGTGCGCAAAATGGAGTCCAAAAGCTCGAGATGTTCACAGCAGTATGTGCCGTTCAGCTTGTTATAGGCGGGCATCACAGCCCAAGGCTGGCCCTTGCCTATCGCCCGTTCAAAGGCGGCCAGGTATATTTCGCGCAACGCCCTCTCATCAACAAGGGAATCATTTAACATCCGCCACCGTTCCTGGTTGTTGGCGGCAAAATGCTTGATACAAGCACCAATGCCCACCGATTGAATCCCCTCAATCCAGGCGGCGGCTAACTCCCCTGTGAGCCAGGGGTCTTCCGAAAAATACTCGAAGTTTCTGCCGCACAATGGGGAACGCTTAATATTGACGCCAGGGCCTAAGACGACGGATACACCTTCCTGCAGGGCTTCCCGGCCAATAGCCTCACCCATGGCAAACAAAAGATCAGGGTCCCAGGTATTGGCGCTTGCGGCCGCAGGCGGAAAGCAGGTGGAAGGAAGGCTGGTTCCTATACCCAGGCGATCCCCTTCCTCACTCTGTTTCCGTAAACCATGGGGACCATCCGCCACCATGATGGAAGGAATGCCCAGTCTCCCCACGGCAGTGGTATGCCATTGGCCAGTTCCGGAAACCAGAGCGATCTTTTCTTCCCTCGTCAAAGAGTCCATCAGCCTGTTGATATCCATGGCAACCTCCCTGATTTACTTGCGGGCCTCCCATTCCTCCCGCAAGAGTCCATAACAGATTTCGTCATGAAATCCACCATTGCGATACCGCTTTTGTCTGCGTACACCCTCCTGCACAAAACCTAACTTCTCGTAAACATGCCTGGCCCGAGCGTTAAATGACCAGCACACAAGCTCAACTCGGTTGAGACGCAGCTGATCAAAGGCAAAGTCTATGATCAGCTGCAGGGCCTCAGTTCCATAGCCCTTGCCCAGATACTCTTCATTGCCGATCACGATCCCCAGTTCTCCCCAGCCATTTTTTTCGTCTAATTTGACAAAGTCGACTTGCCCTATATATTCTTCTGTGTCACGGAAAGCTATCACAAAGCCCTTCCAGTTGGACGAAGCTGCCATATCAAGAAATTTCCTGGTGCCAGCTTCTGAATGGGGATAGAGAAAAATGTCAGACAGCGTGCCAACGATCTCGGGGTTGTTCACCCAAGCCCGCATGTGCTTATAATCGCTTTCTCTATATTCCCGCAGCATAATCCTTTCTCCGTAGATGTGTGCCACATCCCAACCTCCCTATAGGTTCTTTGGCTTTGCCGTTCTTCAAGTCAGCCGACTGCTTCGGTTACGCCCCTGCCCCTCCTCCCTGGGCTGCCGTCCAAGCGGTAAATTATAAACTTTTCATGGGCGTCCTGGGCCCCAGGGACCCGAATCTTGTTGATCTTGCGGAAGGGGTATTTGCGAATAATTTTTTTGTATTCAGCCAAAGGATAGTACAACACTACATCGATTGTACGGGGTTTCCTTTCGACAGAAGACACAATATTGGCCATAACCTTTTTAAAGACCTGGCTGGAAAAGGGGTTGAAAAAATAAAAACAGGTATCTTCCGGTTTGACTTTGTAGTCCTCGGCCAATCCATATTTGAGCACAATGGGTGCTGAAATATGCCCGGCCTTCACACGGTAGCGGGCTTTGTTGGCCAGTGCCTCATCATAGGTCTTGTCATTGGCCTCTATTCCCACAACCGGAACCTTAAAGCGCCTATGAATAAAAAAAGCCACCCTCCCCCGTCCACAGCCAAAATCAACTACTCGCTGATGCCTTTTCATCGTATATGA
>JAAYOM010000112.1 GCA_012520315.1 Bacillota bacterium
CCGGCATAACCCCTTCGGGGCACAGAGACATGCCGCGCTTAAAGAGCGAAAGGGCCCGAGGAACTTCGCCCAGCAAGTAGCAGACGTTACCTAATGCTTCGAGGATAACGACCAAGGCATCTTGATCGCCCTGCTGCTCTACTTCGCGCAAGCATTTTTCCAGGATGTCCCTGGCATCCTGCAGGCGGCCTGAAGAGTAGTACATTACTGACTTTTCAATGTCTTTTAGGAGCTTCAGCCGGGAAGCAGACAGATTGGATTCCGCGTCAAAAAGGTATCTAAAACTCTCCCCTATGGTTCCGAGGCCGCGGGAGATTCGGGCTCGAAGCAGCTTGCATTCGGCAAGGCCAGTCTGGTCCCCGTGGCGACGAAAGAGGGTTTCAGCCTGATTTACAGCTCTTTGAGCATGGGCGAGCTGGCCGCGGCCTATCTCCACCAAGCCCTGCAGGAGCAAGAGGCGAGGCCTGCTTTGGATCTCCTCGGGGGTAAGGGCTGTTTTAAGCCATTTAGCTACTGTCTGCCACCGTCCCCGGGAAATAAAATCATCGCCAAACTGTACCACAACCTCGGTAGCCCGTTCCCGATCCCCAGCCTCAATAAAGCAGGCGATGGCTTGATCCGGATCACCTTGCTTTAGCGTAATGGCACCCGCTTTTCTATAGAGGGCGCTTTTCTCGCTGCTCAGTTTGTCAGCGAAATAGGAGCGAATGAGGGGATTAAGCCGGTATTTCTCATCGGCTTTGTCCAAAAAGAGCTGCTGGGATTCGAGGTAGCTAATACTGTCTTGCGAGTGCTCCTGTTCGAGCAACTGATCACAATCAGAGGCTGAAAAACGGGGCAGTACCGATACTTTGCTAAGAAACTCCACAATGTCTCGGGGATGGCCTTGGAGGACATCCCGCTCAATGTAACTTGCCATAGCAGGAGGGATGGCGTCTTGGCAGGTGTCAACCTTCCCATGCTTGGCGAAGTAATTGGCCGCAATGGGCCATCCTCCGCTTAGGGCTCTTAGCTTATCAAAGCAGTCTTCAATCGAAACTTCGCTCAGACTGCAAAGGCACTTGAGTTCATCATCGGTAAACTGTAGATCTTGGCGGGTAAACACCTGCAGCTGTCCGGCAACGTGGAGACGATGCAAATTCAAGCTGGCAGCTAGCTCCAGGCTGCTCCTCCCGCAAAGAATGAGCCGGACCGTAGGAGGCAAGAGGGGGATCAGTTCATCCAGAAAAGAGTAGATAAGCGGATCGCTAATAACATGCCAGTTGTCGAGGATGATGTTTGCATGCTCGAAGTGCTTGGCCTGCAGCGCTTGGACAAAAAAACTCACCGCAGAACGGCAAAGCTTGTCGGGGTCCAACATTGAGACGATCTGTCTAAGCGGAGCTTCCTCTAGAGCGTTGTCTTTCCGTAAGGCCGCGGCCAAATGCCTGATAAATGTGATCAGGTCATTGTCGTGGCTGTCCAGGCTATACCAGGCGAAAGGGTGGGAGGAGTCTTCGGCAAACTGACTTAAGAATACAGTCTTGCCATAACCTGCAGGCGCCAGAACAAGCAGCACATGGCAGTCGGAGTTGCTTAGGCGTTCAGCTAAAAGAACTCGCTGTACTGTCTTCCCATGGTATCTCGGACAGACCAGCTTGGTGGCTATCAGGGGCACGCGTTCCGGATTCCGCAGCATAGCACTCACCTATCATAAGATTTGTCTCAGTTCTTCGCTGATTTCTTGGAAAATCCTGCAAAGAGCGCTGCTGCCGGCGATTACTTCCGGACTTTTGTCTTGAACAGGAAGAAGAGAAGCGGGATCAGATAGACCACAAGCAAAGCTAATGTCACCAACGTCATCAAAGGTGACAGGGGAGCAAGTCCGATCAAAAGCAGTATCGGCGCGCCCATAACGATGGCAAAGCTGCTGCCGGTAAGCAGATTATTGGCAGCGGGTGTTTCAAACTCTGGATCGATTTCCCTGAGCAAGAGCACGCCGGAGCTGATAGTTCCGGTGAGCATGCCGTACATGGAAACTAGACCTGCAAAGAAATAACTGGGGTAGATTGCTTTGCAGATCCATTTGAGCCAAAAGTAGGTGGCGGTGCCGCCGGCGACGGAAAGCAAAATGAAGGGTAGCCATAGTCTCCCAAGGTCGGTGATATCGATGGAGGCAATTCCAGCTACAATCATGACATCGAAGGCTAGACCCGAAATGCGGCTGAGCAGGTAGTTGTTCTGGTATTGCCTGGTCATCATCTTAGTTTTCCTCAGGCCGCTGAAGATGGCGCGCAGGAGGATGGCCATTAGGGCGCCTACGATAAAGTTGAACCCCCAAAGGAGCGGTTCGAGGGTTCCGGAAAGCCCTGGGGCGGCAGTGCCGATCAGGGCAGTGAGCCCATGCAGTACCAGATAGGTGAGCAAGTACACGATGAGAACCAGGGCAATTTGCACAGAAAACCGGTCGATGGATTCAGAGATGGGTATTTCGTTCTGATCTTGAAACTTGTCAGCGGAGATGGATTCTGAAGTCTCCTCAAAACTGCTGAGTTTTACTTCTCCTTTGTGGACCAGGTAGTTTAGGTAGATGACCCCGACAATGCAGGCGCAGAGGTAGCCTGAGGCTGCAATGGACAGTCCGAAGGAACGGCCGCCTGCAAAACCTAGGGCTTCATACATGCCGCCCACATTGTTGGCCTGTCCCGGGCCCTGTCCATAGCCCATGGGCAGGAGGATGCCGGCAGCCTTAAACAAGTCCGGCATAATGGTGTACGCTAGGCCTAGGGTGATGATAAGTCCCAGAATACCTTGCATCAGATAGGTGGAGATGATCAGTGACCCGCTTTTTGGGCCGGTAAGCCGATCGGTATTGCGTGCCGCATCCCGGGGAGGAATGCGCAGCGACATGGCAATAAAGCCGATGGCAATGCCATGGTAGGTGATCATCTCCAAGAATTTGGCGTCGATATGCAAAAGATTAGTATTCCTAACGATTAAGAGTACAAATCCAGCCAAAACCGAAGTCGGCATCAATGTCCTGCGAATGAAGGGCAGCTTGCGCCTTAGCACATTTGCTCCTAGGATAGCAGCGGCAATGATGCCCAACTGGACTAGAGCACTCCACAAACCTGTATTTGCCGATGAAAAGTCCATAGTTCACCTCATAGATTTTAGTTGGTCGTAAAGTTCCAAGTATTTCCGTCCACAGAACGCTCGGCCGGCAGTAATGGTATAGTGCTTGCCCCGGCTTGTAAAAGCAATATTGCCTCTTCCGTAAACTGCCATATCCGAAATCTCTTCGATGGAAAAGACGTGGGTGCCGCAGACAATCCGATCACGATACATGACCAGGGCACCGTCTCCAGCAGAGATCTCCTCTGTACGGTGATCGCCTGGAATAAGGCTCAAAACTGCACCTGGGTCGGTAAAGACCGGTTCGTCGCCAAGTGAATGGGCTATCTCGGCCAGCCGCCTGTTCTGCCAGGCGTCCCATTCTGTGATCGTTAAATAGGGAGCTCCGTGCAGATAGCCGAACTCGTCATAACTCCCTTTCAGCCCGCAAGTGCAGAAAAACATACTGCCCTCGCTTTTTAGCTGGCCGATCTGTCTGCACACGGGACAGATGAACAGGGCTGTTTCCAAACCCTCAGCCAGCCGCCTGCCCTGGAAGGGGATTTTCTCTTCGGCCTGGCGAGCATAGGCATCCTCGAACAAATCTCTTTCTATTGCTTCGTTGACTTGATCCGCGCTCATCTTCTCCAGCTCTTCCGGGGTATATACATTAACAACATAGCCCCGCATCCGGCCGCGCCGTAAGGTATAGGCCCAGCGTGGGGTGGTTAAATAGCCTCCTTCGAGTTTGTATGTGACCAAAGGTACTTTGCAGGCTTTGGCAAGTTTGCCGATGGAAGGGGGTATGGGGCCCGTCAATCCGTTGAAGGAACGGTTGCCTTCTGCGAAAATGCAGATGCTTTTGCCGTCCCTAAGGCGCCTGAGAAGCTCCCGGACCGTGCCCATATCAGTGCTGCCTTTGAGGCGAGGGATCGGATCAAACAAGTAGATCAGGAGGCGGGAAGCTAGGCCGACTCGAAAGATATGCTCACTGGCCACAAAGTAGAGCATATCTTTGAAGCTTAGCTGAACAAACACAGGATCCAAATCGCAATTGTGATTGGCATAAACCAGGTATGGACCCTCGAGAGCCGGGGCGGGCTGAACCTCCAGCCTGAACAGGCACCTTAGAAGTGGTGCAATAATCGGCCTGATTATTCTGTAGGCTCGGGCATGCCGCCTGTATTCTCTCAGCTTTTTAGAAGACATCATGTCACCTTCTCCAGTTACTGATCTGCCGGCAGATTAGCTGTTCCAGTTTCAGCGTCACCCAGCTTCGGCCAACCCCTCATAAACCTGGATCGGGGGGAGGAAACGGTTAAATTTGCTAGAATGGAATGAACATAAACCGGAAGGAGTGAATGGGCGATGAAACTGTTTCGTAAGCAGGCCCAAACTTTGTTAATAGTATCGTTTGTAATGTTTGTGCTCCCTATTCTGACCGTCCAGACCGGAGAGGCGGCCAGCGTGAAGAATGTCATTTTGCTGATTGGCGACGGCATGGGTATCAATCACATCACTGCCGCCAGGATAAGTGGGGAAAAGGGGGCATACTCCCGGCTTAACCTTGATACAATGCCTTACACCGGTTTTTCCATCAACTTTTCCACCTCAAGTCTTATCACAGATTCTGCAGCGGCGGCCACTGCCTTGGCCACAGGCTTTCGCACCGACAACGGACGTTTGGCCACCTTGCCTGACGGCACCCCAGTCATGAGTATTATGCTCAAGGCGAAAGAGAGGGGCCAAAGCACCGGCATTGTCACCACTGCAAAAATTACCGATGCCACGCCCGCGGCTTTTTTGGTCAACGCTGATTCCAGGACCTTTGAAAGGACGATAGCCCAAGACATGCTGAATACCCAGACCGATGTGCTCTTGGGGGGAGGTGCTGACGCCTTTGGCATTAACCCCTTCACGAGGGAGCCCAAGGCACGTGCCCTCATCAACCAGGCCCTGGAAGATGGGTATACTTATGTCTATGATCGGGACAGCCTGCTTAATCTGGAAATAACTGAGGGGTCTAAACTGATTGGGCTTTTCATGGGCGGTGGGATGAGTTTTGAATTGACGCGGTTTCCAACAGAGCCTTCTTTGTCAGAGATGATGCTAAAAGCCCTGGAGATAGTGGGACAAAATCCTGGTGGGTTTTTCCTGATGGTGGAAGGGGCCCGCATTGATACAGCAGGTCACAGCAACAGCCCTGCAGAAATGATCGGGGATCTCTTAGCCTTTGATCAGGCGGTGGGGTTGGCCTTAGACTTTGCCCGTGCCAATTCAGCGACCTTAGTTCTGGTAACCGCGGATCATGAGACTGGCGGTTTTGCGGTAACCAGCGGTACGCCTGCGGGGGAGATGGTGAACTATGGCTGGTTATCTACGGGACATACAGCTGCTATGGTGCCAATTTACGCCTTCGGCCCAGGTGCAGAGCATTTCAGCGGAACTTTGGACATTACAGAGATCCCGATCCGCCTCGCAGAGCTGATGGGCATTTCAGACTTTCCCGCCTTAATTGAAGACAGTCAAGAACAATAAGCTGAATGGGAGGACTGCAAAATGATTAATGCAGCAATTATCGGCCTAGGCTACATAGGTAAGGTTCATCTGAGGACGCTTTTGCGCATACCGGGAGTGAAAGTTGTGGCTCTGGCCGGGCGAAGAAGGGAACCTTTGGAAGAACTTGCCGCGCAGTACGGCATTCCCAAGGTGACAGCAGATTACCGGACTTTGCTAGAGGACCCTTCTATTGATGTGATCCACAATTGTACGCCCAACCATCTGCACTATGAGGTTAACCATGCCTTTATCAGCGCCGGCAAGCATATCTTGTCAGAAAAGCCACTGGGGCGAAGCTCTCAGGAAACTGGCGCCTTGGCAAAACTGGCTGAAGAGAAAGATGTACTCACCGCCATTAACTTTTGCTACCGCTACTACCCGGCGGTACAGGAGGCGGCGGTCAAGGTTAGCAGGGAAGAACTCGGAAGCATCTACACGGTGATGGGTTCCTATCTGCAGGACTGGCTGCTCTATGATACAGACTATGACTGGCGCTTGGAGCAGTCTTTTACAGGCAGCTCCAACGTGATTGGGGACATTGGCAGCCATTGGTTCCATTTGGCCCAGTTTATAGTTGGCTCCCAGATTACAGAAGTGATGGCTGATCTGAAGACAACTCTGCCGATTCGCAAAAAACCCGAGGCAGACGGCACCTATGCTGAGTACCCTGTTAAAGTGGAAGATTACGGTTCTGTGCTCTTGCATTTTGCCAACGGAGCATCGGGCGTCTTTACAGTAAGCCAGCTGGCTGCGGGGAAAAAATGCGCCATTGATGTGCAGGTTTACGGTTCCCAATCTGCTTTGCGCTGGAATCACGAGCAGCCAACAGAACTTTGGCTGGGTCATCGGGACAAGCCCAATGAAGTGCTTATGGAAAGCCCACAGCTGCAGCAGGCGGAAAGTAAGCGCTATGCGTTGCTGCCCACCGGGCATCCCATGGGTTACCACGACGCCGTATACAACCTCTTTACCGATTTTTATGAAAACCTGCACCTAAAGAATCAGGGGAAAGCGCTCACTATTCCTTTGCCCGATTTTTGGGAAGGACACCGAGAAGTCTTGATCACAGAAGCAATTTTGCAGAGCCATCGGGAGAAGCGGTGGGTCAGGGTGGGGGAATAAAGCCAGCAGCTTGATCAAAAAAGGAGCGGCCGTTTGTTTGGCGGCCGCTCCTTTATCATATCATGCTTAAGATGTCCTTCTGCGTCTCCGCAAGACGTCTACGTAAACTGCACCAATGATTACCAGGCCGATGACAATGGTCTGGGCATCTGGTGATACACCTAGGAGATTTAGCCCGTTGCGGATAACTGCGATCATAATCGCACCAATCAGGGTTCCCCAGATGTTGCCTACGCCTCCCATGAAACTGCCTCCGCCAATGATTACGGCGGCAATAGCATCCATTTCATAGGATATGCCGGCCAGAGGATAGGCCGCATTAACCCGGCCCATCAAGGTTAGACCTGCGATACCGGCCATAAGGCCGCTAATGGTATAAACCCAAACCCTCACTCTATCGGTGTCAATTCCCGAGAGACGGGCTGCCTCGATATTGCCCCCCACAGCATAGATATGTCTTCCCAAGGTTGTTCTCGTTAAGAAGAAATGGAAGAAAACAACGGTGAACAAGACCAGGATGAAACTAAAGGGAATGCGTCCTACATAGCCTGCTCCGATGAACTGGATCCACTTGGGGAAGCCGGAGATTGGCGAAGCGTTGGTTATAATCAAGGCCAAACCTCTGGCCACGTTCATCATGCCTAGAGTGGAGATGAAGGGGTGTGGCAAACGGAGCTTGGTTAAGACCAGCCCGTTGGTCATTCCCGCCAGGGCAGCCACCGCTAAGCCAATGAGCACACCAATGACTGAATTCCAGCCCATGTTGACAATGAGTATACCTGTAATTGAAATTGAGAGAGCTAGAATTGATCCAACCGACAGGTCGATACCTGCTGTTACGATGGCCAACAACATGCCCGAGGCGACAATGGAGTTGATCGCAGACTGTTGGGCCACATTCATGAGATTTCGGAAACTTAAGAAGTGGGGGCTGGCAAAGGAAAGCCCAATCATGATGATGATCAGACCCAGCAGCGCGCCTACTCTGTTGAGCAAAACGTCTCCCCAGTTCATTCGCTGTAGGCTTTTTTGCAGACCTGACTTAGCTTGCATGATTTATACCTCCTGTGGCTGCTGCCATAATCTTTTCTTGTGTTGCTTCCTCCCGGCTGAACTCAGCAGTCAAGCGTCCTTCGCTGAGCACAATAATCCGATCGCTCATGCCCAGGATCTCGGGTAGTTCAGAGGAAATCATAATTACTGCTGCTCCCTTTGCGATCAGCTCGTTGATGATGTTGTACACTTCAACTTTGGCCCCAACGTCGATACCCCGGGTGGGCTCATCAAAAATAAAAATGTCTGCATCTGTGTTCAGCCACTTGCCGATCACAACCTTTTGCTGATTGCCGCCGCTAAGTTGCAGAGTCATAGTGTTCAGGCCAGGGGTTTTAATCCCGAGCTGCCGAACTACTTCGGACGCCGCTTCTTTTTGGCCGTTGACATCAATCAAAACCCTCCGCACAAATTTCTTCAGATTAGCTACTGTAGTGTTAAACAGTACGGTATTGCCCAAAAACAAGCCTTGATCTTTCCGATCCTCTGTCAGCAGGGCAATCCCATGCCTGAGGGCATCTTTGGGAGAATTGATCTGTACCGGGGCCCCGTTAACGAAAATCTGTCCGGAGCTCTTAGGATCTGCGCCAATTATGGCCCGGGCGAGCTCTGTCCGGCCTGCCCCTACTAAACCTGCTAACCCCAGTACTTGACCGCGGTAGGCTGAAAAAGAGATATCTTGGAGCAGACCCTTGGTGGAAAGCTGGCGAACCTCCAAGGCAACATCACCGGCGGTTGTAGCCATTTTGGGATACTGGTCACCCAGTTTGCGTCCGACCATGTATGAAATAATGTCTTCTTTAGAAGCACCCTTTGCCTCTGTGGTGATGATTTTCTTTCCATCGCGCAAAACCGTAAACCGGTCTGCAATCTCTAACACTTCGTCTAATTTATGAGAGATAAAAATAATGGTAACTCCCTGGCTCTTTAACTGCCGCATCACCCTAAAAAGATCTTCAGTTTCATCTTCGCCTAAAGAGGCAGTCGGTTCGTCTAAAATAAGGAGCCTGGCTTCGATAGAGAGGGCTTTGGCCACTTCCACCATTTGCTGTTTGCCCACACCGAGGGTGCTGACTAAGGCTGTTGGGCTGATGTTCTGACCTAAGGTTTCCAAGATAGATGTGGTTCTGTTCACTATTTCTTTACGGTCTATGATTCTAAAGCGTTCGCTAGCGAGGACTTCTCGCCCAAGGAAGATGTTTTCCGCCACATCCAACTCCGGGATCAGGTTCAGCTCCTGATAGATAGGGACAATCCCGTAGGTATGGATGGCCTGGCTGGGCGTAATGCCGGTGAGCTCTTTTCCAGCATAGGTGATTGTGCCGCTGTCCCAGTGGTGAACACCGGTCAACAGCTTAATCAGCGTGGATTTTCCTGCCCCGTTCTCGCCGATTAAGGCATGGATCTCCCCTTTGTTTACATCAATTGATACATTATCCAGGGCCTGCACACCGGGGAAAGCCTTAGATATGTTTTTTAATTGCAGGAAGGGAGTGCTCACTATTGATCACCTCCTAATTTTGAAAGCTCCCCAACCCCTCGTGCGGGTTGGGGAGGCTGACTGCAGCTTATAGTGTGCGCCCTACAATTTTCTCCATTTCGGCAATGTTTTCTTCAACATTGTCGATATCTACGATGAGGGTAGGTACAGGGATGCGCTTGTCGATTTGTTCGCCGTTGAGCAGCTTGACTGCATACTCAATGCCATAATATCCGATACCGTAGGAGTCTTGCTTTACTGTACCGGTGAGGCCGCCGTCCCGTACGGATTTAAGCGCGTCGGGAGAGCCGTCAAAGCCCATGACAATGATGCCTTCAGCGCCGTCCATCTCCACTGCCCTGAGGGCTCCAAGCGCCATCTCGTCGTTCGAGCAGTAGACACCCTTGATGTTGGGCAGAGCCATCAGCATATTCTGCATTACGTCCATGCCCTTGCCCCGCTCACTGTCAGCGGCCTGGGTTCTGACAACATTGATGTTGCTGCCCTTGACAGCGTCTACAAAGCCGTTAACCCTTTGATCGTGAGTTAAGTCGCCCATAGCGCCTCTGATAATGACCACATCGCCGCCTTCAGGCATTTTTTCCATAAAGTACTTGCCAGCCATGGCGCCTGCCTCATAGTTTCCGGTACCGATAAAGGAAGCTTTGTCTTCCCAGTCTGCGTCGGTATCAATGAGAATAACAGGAATATCGAGGGCCTTAGCTTGCTCAAAGACTGCAACTGCAGCAGTTGGGCGGAGGGGAGCTACTACCAAGGCATCGATTTCTCTGGTGAGCTGGTCTTGCAGCATATCAAACTGCTCTTGTACTTGGGTTTCTGCAGATGGTCCCACAACAGAGATTTCTACGCCAAACTCTTCAGCAGCAGCATTGGCACCGGCCTCAACAGTTTTCCAATAGTCGCTGTTGAGAGCTTTAAGAACTACCGAAATCCGGTAGTTTTGGGCTAAGGTGGTTCCAGCGAAAGCGCCGACTAACAACGTGACAACCAGCACAACTAAAAGTGTTCTTTTTTTACTCAACAAGATCTTCACTCCCTTTTTGGTTTTGAGAATTGTCCGTGGAACGCTCTAAACACTGAGTTTCTCTAGGCTTCCCCTGACAGTCGCCCCCTTTCGCCCGTCGCAAAAGTAAACTTGATGTTCGTGTTGGTTCTTTTGTGTTTATAGATGTTAGGATTATAGCACGAAGTAGTGTCAAATGTCAAAGGGTGAACAACTTGCTGTTCTTTAGGCAGTAAACTTTGCTCCAAATTAGCTTGCTTACCACTAGGTAAATATATGTTTCTAAGATCAAAAAAAGCCCCGGAGGGCTTCTGTATGAGAAGTATCTTTATATCCCTTTATACTTGCAAGAGCTGAATCAGTTCCCTGTGCAGCCGACCGTTTGTTCCTGCCACTTCCCCAGCAAAGAGATCCAGTTCCTGGCCTGAAATGCCTGATGCCTTTCCGCCGGCTTCGGTTAGGATCAGGACACCGGCGGCGATATCCCAGGCATTAATGGGTTTTTCCCAAAAGCCGTCTAAAAACCCACAAGCTACATAACAAAGATCCAAAGCACCTGAACCAATGCGCCTAACCCCATGAGACAACTTCGTGAGCTTCTGAAAGCGCAGCATGGACGCGTCTGAAACTTTGGCACTGTCGCCGCTGAAGCCGGTGGCGAAAAGGCCTTGCTGCACTTGGGAAACTGCAGACACCTGGATTGGCTGATCATTCAAAAAGGCCCCCTGTCCCCGCTTAGCACTAAACAGTTCCCCGAGGACCGGATTGTAAACTACGCCGGCTACAGGCTGTTTATCTTTGAGCAGTGCGATGGAAACAGAGTAGTGGGGAAAGCCGTGGATATAGTTGGCGGTACCATCTAAGGGGTCAATAACCCAAGTGAACTTGGACTCTGACTCTTTAACCCAGCCCTGCTCCTCAGCCATAATGCTGAAATCTGGGAAGTATTCTTGCAGCTCCTTGATGATCAGATTTTCCGAAGCCTTATCTGCATCTGTAACCGGGTCAAGTCCGCTTTTATGTGCAACCTCAAACCCCTGCCTTCTTATATCCAACAGGAGATCCCCCGCTTGTTTAGCTATCTTGGTCATCGTTTCTACATGAAACATCTGAGTGCCTCCTCTTTGTGCCGGTAAAGGCTTATATGTACAGATAAACAAAAAGGCTGTCTAGACAAGCTAGACAACCTGGAATAAACTTATTACGGTGCAACCTCTACTTTAACCCCCCGCTCTTCCAAGGCGCGCAGATCTTCTTCGGGAATGCGGCTGTCTGTGATCAGAAGATCGATTTCATCTAATTTAGCAAAGGGCGTAAAGGCTTGTTTGTGAAATTTGGAGTAATCCAAAAGGCAGATGACCTGGTCTGCGGAACGGATCATCGCCCGCTTGGTCTCGGCCAGATCTTCAGAGTAGACCATCAGGCCATTCTCGAAATCGAGGGCGGTGGCAGCTAAGAAGAGTTTGTGCACCCTGTATCTGCCCAGCATATTTTCGGCGTCGCTGCCTAAGAGGGTATAGATCCCCTCCCGGCGATGACTGCTGATTTTGCCGCCGGTAAGAAACAGGTCTATATTGAGCCTGTCCACAACCTCAAGGGCAATTCGCAGATCATTTGTCATTACAGTCACAACCTGCTGATTGAGCAGGCGCGCCAGGGGCAGGGTAGTGCTCCCTCCGTCCAGGATCAAGGTATCCTTGGGCTCGACATGACTTAGTGCCTGCCGGGCAATGCTCTCCTTTTGAGGCACATTGGTCCGCTGCCGAGCCTGGATCTGAAAGGCGGAGATGCCGTTTCTTTTCAAAATTGCCCCGCCGTGCACCCGTTCCACCAGATCCATTTCGGCCATTTTGTCTAGATCCAGCCGGATGGTCTTGGGGGTAACTTTGAGGCGTTTGGCCAGGTCATTAACGTTGACAGAGCCCTGTTCTTCCACCAAACGTGAGATTTCGTTTATTCTTTTCACTGCGTTCATTGGCGTACTCCTTTGCTAAACTATAACTATAATAACACACAATAATAAACCTTTCAAATCCGAATATCTTTGCCGGAATGGGAAGGAAAACGCCAAAGTGAGTGGAATACAGCAGAGAACAATAAAAAACCAAAAGGAACCAAAACCTAAAATTTCGGCGAAAAACAACAGAGATCAATAAAGGAGGTCTTTTTGTGAAAAAAGTAAAAGTTGGTGTTGTGGGCTATGGCGTCATTGGGATTCGCCTGGCCACCGGTGTATCCATGCAGGAAGACATGGAGCTGGTAGGGATAGCAGATGTGGGCTTGACCTTATCAGTACGGGCCCTAAAAGAGCGGGGCATGCCCTATGACTTCTATCTGGCGATGCCCGACAACCGCAAGCAGCTGGAAGAACATGGTGTACCCATTGCCGGCGCTTTAGAAGATTTGGTGCAAAAATGTGACGTAATCCTTGATGCTACCAGCGCTGGTGTGGGGGCGAAAAATAAAGAGATCTACGCTAAATATGGCAAGAAGGCTATCTTCCAGGGCGGAGAGAGTACAGACGTAGCCGATGTATTTTTCCATGGCTATGCCAACTACGAACAAGGGCTGGGTAAGCAGTTCCTTAAGCTTACCTCCTGCAATACGACGGGCCTAATCCGTGCAGTAGACTGCCTTGATCGTGAAATCGGCGTGGAAAACGTGATGCTGACAATTGTCCGCAGAGTGGCAGATCCCGGCGATTACCACAGGGGACTGACCAATGCCCTCAAGGTAGAAACGGTGCCCAGCCACCAAGCTACAGATTTAATGCTGATTATGCCCCATGTGAAAGCTACAGGTGTGCTGGTCCATACCCCCGTAACCCACGGTCACTTTATCTCAGTGAATATTAAACCTAAGCAAGAGACTACCAAGGAAGAAGTATTGCAGTACTTTCACAACCATCCGCGTATTCGTGTTGTCCGTACAGCTGATGGCTTCTTGGGTAATGCATCCCTGTTCAGATACGCCCGTGATATGGGCCTGCCCCACAGTGACCTGTATGACATTGCTGTCTTTGAAGAAACGGTTGATATTTTTGAAGGCCATGTCATCTTTGGCTTCCACGTTCCGCAGGAAGGCGTTGTCACGCCAGAGACCATGGATGCGGTCAGGGCTGTCATGGAAATGCAGACAGATCGCCTAGAGGCCGTAGGCGCAACTAACAAGTACCTTAACCTGGTATAGGAGGTTTTTGCGTGGAAGGACTTCACATCCATACCATCGATGATTTTGACTATAGGGACAAGACGGTAATTCTGCGCCTGGATATTAACTCCCCCATCGATCCTGTGACCAAGAAAATTGTTAATACCAACCGGATCGACAAAAGCATTCCTACTCTGACGGATTTGGCGGCAAAAGGGGCCAAGATTGTAATTTTGGCACATCAGGGCGACACCTTGGACTATCAGAACCTCGGACCCCTCACAGAACATGCCCGGCTTCTCTCGGAACGTTTGGGCCGGGAGGTCCGCTACATCGATGATGTGGCGGGACCGGCCGCCCTTGAACTTGTTAAGGGCATGCAGGGGGGAGAGATGGTTCTGTTGGGGAATCTGCGCTACCTAACGGAAGAGGTATCCACATTTGAGACCGCTGTGCCCCTGAAGCCTGAAGAGATGCTCGATACCTACCTGGTGCGGCGGCTGGCGCCCCTGGCAGATCTCTACGTTAATGATGCCTTTGCCGCTGCCCATCGGAATGCACCTTCCATGGTTGCCTTTCAAGAACTGCTGCCCTCTGCAGGCGGCCGGCAGCTGATCGCAGAATTTGGCGCTCTGCATAAAGTGGCGGCTGATCCTAAGCGTCCGGCCTTGTTTGTCCTGGGCGGACTGAAGGTTTCTGATGCCTTTGGCATGATTCGTCAGGTGTTAGAAGCGGGAACAGCGGATGGCATTTTAGCCGGCGGTGTCTTGGGCATCCTCTTCCAGATGGCCCAGGGGGTGTCCTTTGGGGCGGTGCAAGAACAGTTTCTGAGGGAGCGTAATTTACTGGGGTTTGTCAAGGAGGCAAAGGGCTATTTAGCAGACTTTGCGGATCGCTTTGTCTGTCCTGTAGACTTTGCGTACCAGGCGGGCGATGGGCGAGGCGAAGCACACATTAGCGCTCTGCCCCAAGATAAGCTCTTTACTGATATCGGCAGCCAGACTATAAAGCGCTTTCAAACCGAAATTGCCAAAGCCGGTACAATCTTTGTCAATGGTCCCATGGGCTCCTATGAGAACCCTCTCTTCTCTGCCGGAACTGATGGAGTATGGAACGCCATGGCAAACGCCCCCGGCTTTACTGTAGTGGGCGGCGGGGACAGTGTGAGCGCTGCTTTTAGGTTTGTGGAGAATCCGGAGGAAAAGTTCGATTACATCTGTACTGCCGGCGGAGCCATGGTAAGGTTTCTGTCCGGTACGGAACTTCCCTTGATTAAGGCGCTGAGAAAGGCATACGGGAGGCATTAGGATGAATAGGGAACTGAAACTGCCCTATGGGTCTGGGCAGATGCAAGCGACAATGGCCCGGGGGACCTGTACAGGTCTCTACTTACCCGCTAAGGAAGCAGAGGGCGGTTCTGGCCAATCCATGGTCTATGAGGCCCTCCGCCGTCCCGTTGGCGCGCCTCCCCTTGCTGAACTGGTCGCAAAGGATGACCAGGTGGTGATCGTGACCAGCGATCACACCCGGCCCTGCCCCAATGCTGTCCTTTTACCTCCCCTTGTGGAGGAGCTGAGTCGGGCCGGAGTGCCTGATTCGCAGATTACGATTGTCATAGCCCTGGGACTGCACCGTAAGATGAGTGAGGCTGAATTAGAAAAATCCGTAGGGGAAGAAATCTATCGGCGCGTCCGGGTGATCAATCATGATTGCAATGATGTTGTATCCTTAGGAACTACCAGCCGGGGGACACCGGTGGAGTTCTTCCGCCCTGTGGTGGAGGCAGACTTCCGGATCTGCGTGGGTAATGTTGAGTTCCATTATTTTGCCGGCTTTTCCGGAGGGGCGAAGGCCATTATGCCTGGCGCCGCCTCTGCAGCCGCTGTTAAGGCCAATCACTCCCACATGATTGAAAATGGGGCCGCCGCGGCGCAGCTTGTAGATAATCCAGTGCGGGAGGATTTGGAAGAAGCAGTAGATATGCTCGGCGCCCATTACATTCTCAACGTAATCGTCGATGCAGAGCAGCGGATCCGCCACGCCTGTGCCGGCGATTTGGTTCTGGCCCATCGGGTCCTGTGTGAAAGCCTGATTGAAGAGGGGCTGGTGCAAATTCCCCACAGGGTGGATCTGGCCGTAGTCAGCGCCGGGGGCACCCCTAAAGATATTGACCTTTATCAAGCACAAAAAGCACTTGATAATTGTGCCAATGGGGTGCGCTTGGACGGAGTAATCGTTTTGGTGGCAGAGTGTACTGAAGGATACGGCAACAAGACCTTTGAGCAGTGGATGACTTCAGGCAAGGAACCATCTGACCTGCTCGCCGACTTAAAGCAGGAGTTTGTCTTAGGCGGTCACAAGGCCGCAGCCATAGCTAAAGTTGCTCAGGAGATGACCATTATTTTGGTTTCCCAAGTTATGGCAAGAGAAAATATGGTAGGGATCACTGTTGTGGATAGCCTGGAAAAGGCTTTAGATGAGGCATACAAGCGTCTAGACACAGACTTCACATACGCAGTTTTTCCCCTAGGTGCTTCGACCCTGCCAAAGGTGCAAAGTGAGGTGTAATGATGAGTAAATTGCAGGCTGCTGTTGGAGAAAGACTGGAGGCCTTTGCCAAGGAGATTCGCATTACAACGTTGAAGGAGCTCGGGCATCTTGGGTTTGGCCATTTAGGCGGCGCCATGTCTATTGTAGAAGTCCTGGCGGTCCTCTATGGCGAAGTGATGAAGATTGATCCCAAGAATCCCCAGTGGGAAGAGAGGGACTGGCTCGTTTTGTCCAAAGGCCATGCCGGTCCGGCACTCTATGCCACTTTAGCGTTGAAGGGCTATTTCCCCAGGGAAATGCTGTTCACCCTAAACCAGGGAGGTACTAAACTGCCCAGCCACGCTGATCGCAATCTAACACCCGGTGTGGACATGACCACAGGTTCCCTGGGGCAAGGCTTCTCCACCGGTTTGGGAGTGGCATTAGGCCACAGGCTCGACGGCAAGGACAATAATGTGTACATCATCTTAGGTGATGGAGAATGCCAAGAAGGTCAAATTTGGGAAGGCGTCCTCTACGGCGGCAACGCCAAACTGGATAATCTAATCGTCTTTGTAGACTACAACAAGCAGCAGCTGGACGGCTTCATTGATCAAATCAACCCTCTCGGGGACCTGAGGGCTAAGTGGGAAGAATTCGGCTGGCATGCCCAGGAAGTCGATGGACACGACGTAGGGGCAATTTTCACTGCCATCCAGGCAGCAAAGGCAACTAAGGGCAAGAGCTCAGTCATTATTCTTGACACCATTAAAGGCAAGGGCTGCCATTTTGCTGAGGGAGTCAAACTCAATCACCATATGCGCTTTACACAGGAGCAGATCGCTGAAGCGCTTGAACGTTTAGAAGGGGGGCAGCAAACTTGAACTTAACCCTTGATAATCGTGCCATGAAGGATGTTTATATCGAAACCCTAATAAAATTGGCTGAGGAAGATCAGCGCATTGTTGTCTTAGACGCAGATCTAATGCATTCCAACTCCACAATTCGTTTTATGGAAGCCTACCCCGGGCGGGCTATTAATGTGGGAGTGCAGGAAGCCAATATGATCGGCACTGCCGCCGGACTGGCCGCTACAGGCAAAATACCTTTTTCCCACACCTTTTCCTGTTTCAACACCCGCCGGGCACTGGATCAGATCTATATGTCGGTTGCCTATGCGAAACTTAACGTGAAGATTGTCGGAACAGACCCCGGCATTACTGCCGCCTACAATGGCGGAACCCATATGCCCTTAGAGGATATCGGTGTAGTCAGGGGCATTCCCACCATGACAGTTATTGAACCGGTAGACAATGTGATGATGGAAGCATTGGTCAAAGATATTGCCTATCATCCCGGGCCTGTTTATTTGCGCGTTAACCGCAAGGAGCCGGTCCAAATTTACGCTCCCGGCACCGAGTTTGAAATTGGCAAGGGCAAAACCCTTAAAGAAGGCAAGGATCTCACCCTCATCGCCAGCGGCATTATGGTGGCAGAGTCTCTGAAGGCCGCCTCTATGCTGGAGGAAAAGGGAATTAGTGGACGGGTTGTGAATATATTTACTATCAAGCCAATTGACAAGGAGCTTATTGTGGACTCTGCCCGGGAAACAGGGGCCATTGTCACCTGTGAAAACCATAATGTCATTAATGGCTTAGGCTCGGCTGTGGCCGAAGTGCTGGCAGAAAACAGCCCTGTACCTTTAGAGCGGGTGGGAGTGCAGGATCTCTTCGGCGAAGTAGGTTCAGTAGACTACCTGCAGCAGCGCTTTGCCATGACGGCTGAGGATATCGTGGCCAAAGCGGAAAAATGTCTAGCGAGAAAATAGGAAGGAGTGGGCGAAATGAAGCTGATTAAGCGGCAAGAACCTTATGGCTGGGGCTATACGTCGATTACCACGGAAGGTGAAGCTGTACTGGATACGATGATGGATTTTGGGATTTTGCGCCTCCAAAAGGGCGAGTCCCAAAAGGTGGTAACCGAGAAGGAAACCGCCTATCTGTTGATGGAAGGTGAGGTTAAGTTCACCTACGACGGACAGGAAGTGCACGGAGAGCGCGGTTCGATCTTTCATGATTCCTGCCCCTGCCTCCATGTTCCTGCCGGAACCTCGGTTGAGATCGCAGCGGAAACCGATCTCGAGCTGGCCATTACTGCAACTACAAATGAGAAGCATTTTGCACCGGTCTTTTATTCCGCCGCTGATGTCCGCAGCGAACAGCGGGGCAAGGGAACGATGCAGGAGACATCTACCAGGATTGTACGGACAATCTTCGACAAGAGCAATGCTCCCGATGCCAATCTGGTTTTGGGTGAAGTAATCAACTTCCCCGGTAAATGGTCCAGTTATCCGCCCCATCACCATCCGCAGCCGGAGATCTATCACTACCGCTTCCTGCCGGAACAGGGCTTCGGCCTCTGCGTTTTAGATGGAGATGAAGTATTGAAGGTGGAGCATCGTTCTACCGTAAAGATTGTGCAAGACGAGGTTCATCCCCAGTCTACCGCACCTGGTTATGCCATGTATTATCTGTGGGTCATTCGTCACCTGGACGACAATCCATACACTGTGCCGACCTTTGTTCCCGAACATGAGTGGGTGCGCAGCCCCGATGCGGAGATTTTCCCAGATAGGAGGAAGTAGGAGTGGGTCAGACAATTAGACTAACCACTGCACAGGCTTTACTGAAGTTTCTTGATAACCAGTATGTAGAGTTTGAAGGTAAAGAATATAAGTTTGTCAATGGCGTATACGGCATTTTCGGCCACGGCAACGTGCTCGGCATTGGCGAAGCTCTGGAAAATATGGATGATCTGTCTCTCCGCTACTACCAAGGCGTAAATGAACAGGGTATGGTTCACGCGGCCATGGCCTATGCCAAAGAGCATAACCGCCTGCAGATCATGGCCTGCACAAGCTCGATCGGCCCAGGTGCCCTGAACATGGTGACAGGGGCAGGCACTGCCACAGTGAACCGCATTCCAGTTTTGCTGCTGCCCGGCGACACCTTTGCCGATCGCCAGCCGGATCCTGTACTGCAGCAGGTTGAAATGCCCCATAACTACACAATTACGGCCAATGATGCCTTTAAAGCCGTAAGCAAGTACTGGGATCGTATTCAAAGGCCGGAACAGCTTATGGAAGCAGCCCTGGCAGCAATGCGGGTTTTGACTGATCCGGCAGAGACAGGTGCAGTTACCTTGGCCTTGCCCCAGGATGTACAGGGTGAAGCCTATGACTATCCAGCCAGCTTCTTTAGGAAGAGGGTGCACCACATAGAAAGGGATATCCCCTCCCCGGCTGCTGTACAGCGGGCTGTAGATCTGATGAAGACAAAGCAGCGTCCTGTCATTATTGCCGGCGGCGGTGTCCATTATTCGCTAGCCACAGATGCACTGCGAGAGTTTGCAGAAAAGTTCCAGATTCCGGTCACAGAGACGCAGGCAGGTAAGAGCGCTATGGTCTGGGATCATGAATTGAGCATGGGCGGAGTGGGCACAACCGGAACAAGCGCTGCGAACATTCTGGCAAGGCAG